>CAYUSM010000001.1:0-67334 GCA_964447345.1 uncultured Sulfitobacter sp.
GCGGTGCACTTCAGGCCATGATCGGCTGAGCCGCGGTTCACCAACCGGCAAATCGACTGACCGACGACAAAGTAAACGCCTGTCTGACCACCGGTCCCGATGGTGATAAACTTCTCTTGCGCTGTCGCAGCTGTCCCGGCGGCCATGGCCCCTGCCAGTGCGAGCATCTTGAACATTTTCATAATCGTCTCCCTTTGTTTTTTCGGTCGCTCCGTTCTTGGAATGACGCGGGCCTTTGCGGCCAATTGCGGTCAGCGACCGATGATCAGACTCTTACTGATTCAATCACTGTGCCGCCAATTCATCTCGATGAACAGCCCTATTGCTGTATCACCGGATACGGCTGTTCACCGTAGGGTTGTTTGAAATCATCTTCAAGTCATCAGGTTTTGCAACCTATGCACCAAGTTAACCATTTATTAAGATTATGATTTTCCTGAAGCCGGCTGCCAACCAGTTGTTGTTGAATTCACCAATTGTTTAAAATATTCAACATCCCACCTGACGAGGAGCAGCAAGAGCTTGCGTCGTTGAGCAATCCGTTGAAACTTGGCCGAAAGCAAATGAAAGGCCCGCAAAATGTCCCATTTCGGCGAATACATGAGGTTCACAACATTCGCCGGGGTTTTGGTTCTGACGCTTGTGTTCTTGATCCTGACGTACACATGGTCCGGCTGGTTTGCCCTGCCCTTCGCGCTTTTCGCAGTTCTGTCCGGCATGGGGATTTACGATGTTACCCAGACAAAACACTCCATCCTGCGGAACTATCCTGTGCTGGGGCACATGCGCTTCTTTTTCGAAGGGATTCGCCCAGAAATCCGGCAATACCTGATCGAATCCGATCAGGATGAGGAACCGTTCAGCCGGGATGACCGCTCGCTTGTCTATCAACGCGCGAAGGGCCAAGAAGACGCGCGCCCCTTCGGCACACGGCAGCGGGTTTATGATGCGGGGTATTCATGGGTCACACATTCCGTGCAGCCCGTGCATATCGAAGACCACGACTTTCGCACACTCATCGGCGGGCCGCAGTGCAAGAAGCCGTATTCCGCATCGCTCTACAACATTTCCGCGATGAGTTTCGGCTCCCTCTCTGCCAATGCCATTCAGGCATTGAACACCGGTGCAAAGATGGGGGGATTTGCCCATGATACTGGTGAGGGATCGGTCAGCCGGTATCACAAGGCGGGTGGCGGTGATCTGATCTACCAATTGGCGTCGGGCTATTTTGGCAGTCGGGCGGAGGACGGCACATTCGATCCGGAGAAGTTCAGAGCGACGGCCTCGCTCGATCAGATCAAGATGATTGAACTGAAGCTTAGCCAGGGGGCAAAGCCGGGGCACGGCGGAATGCTCCCCGCCTCCAAAATATCGCCCGAGATCGCCGAGGCGCGCGGGGTGCCGATGGGCAAGGATTGTATCTCGCCCGCAGCGCATTCCGCGTTTTCAACACCCATTGAGATGATGGAGTTCATTGCGCAGCTCAGAGAATTGTCGGGGGGCAAGCCTGTCGGTTTCAAGCTGTGCATCGGTCACCGGCGCGAGTTTATGTGCATGGTGAAAGCGATGCTGGAAACCGGGATCACGCCGGACTTCATCGTGGTGGACGGCACCGAAGGGGGCACGGGCGCGGCACCGGTTGAGTTTTCGAACCACGTCGGCATGCCAATGATCGAAGGGCTGACCTTTGTTCACAACACCCTGCGGGGCGCGAACCTGCGGGATCAGATCAAGGTGGGCGCTGCGGGCAAGATCGTGCACGCCTTCGATATTGCCCGCGCACTGGCATTGGGGGCGGACTGGTGCAATTCCGCGCGCGGCTTTATGTTTGCCATTGGCTGCATTCAGGCGCAGGCCTGTCACACGAACCATTGCCCCGTCGGGGTGGCCACACAAGACAAGGTCCGCATGCGCGCGCTTGATGTGAACCACAAGAGCACCCGTGTGGCGCGCTTTCATGCGAATACCATGGAGGCTTTGGGTGAAATGACGGGGGCCGCAGGCCTCACGCACCCGAGTGATTTTCTGCCCTACCACCTGATGTTGCGGCAGGGGGACAAGAGCATGGCGGAAGGCAGTGACGTTTTTGGCTACTTGCCCGAAGGCTATTTGCTGGACGATGATGCCGAAGACTATCGCGGCAACAAGAGCCGCTGGGCAAGGGCGCGCGCGGACAGCTTCGCGCCGGTGGATGTTTAGGATTTAGGGAACAGTCGCCGCCCCCGGCGTACTGATCTCACAAAGCAAAAGGCGCGCAGAAAATCTACGCGCCTTTCCAAGATACCTTACAGCCAATCAGCCCTCAGCAACAGCCGCCTGAACCGCTGCTTCGAGGATCGTCATGCCTTCCTCGACCACGGCATCAGAGGCTGTCAGCGGCACCATGATACGCAGGGCGTTGCCGTGCATGCCACAGCTGAGCAGCAGCAGACCGCGCTTCAGCGCATGTGCGATCACCTTTTTGGTGAAGGCAGCGTCCGGTGCTGCGGTGTCAAAGTCCGTCACGAACTCGACAGCGACCATCGCGCCCAGGCCACGGATGTCCCAGAACCGGTAGGGGGCGGAGCGTGTGCCGATCTCAGCCAGGCGCGACTTCAACATGTCGCCCATCGCTGTGGAACGGGTGAGCAGGCCTTCGTTCTCGATGGCGTCGATGGCAGCGAGTGCTGCAGCACAGGCGACGGGGTTGCCGCCGTAGGTGCCACCAAGACCGCCGGGGTCCATCGCGTCCATGATATCCGCACGGCCAATCACACCCGCCAGCGGGTAACCGCCAGCCATGGATTTCGCCACGGTGATCAAGTCTGGCACAACGCCGGAGTGCTCAACGGCAAACCAAGTCCCCGTGCGGCCAAAGCCCGCTTGCACTTCGTCTGCAATCAGCAGGATGCCGTGTTCGTCACAGATGCTGCGCAACTGCTGCATCATGTCGAAAGGTACGGGCACATAGCCACCTTCGCCCAGCACAGGCTCGATGATGATTGCTGCCACGCGCTCTGGCTGTGCATCTGTCAGGAAGAGGTTCTTCAGGCCGGTGATAGCGTCCTCGACGGTGATGCCGTCACGCACGGACGGGAAGGGTGCGCGGAAGACATCTGCCGGGAAGGGCCCGACGTCTTTCTTATAAGGAGACACCTTGCCGGTCATGCCCAGCGTCAGCAGGGTGCGGCCATGATAGCCACCGGTAAAGGCAATCACGCCCGGACGGCCGGTAGCGGCACGCGCGATTTTTACCGCGTTTTCAACAGCTTCCGCACCTGTTGTGACCAACAGTGTTTTCTTTGGTGCATCGCCTGGTGCCAGCGCGTTAAGACGTTCAGCCAGCTCGATGTAAGGCGCATAAGGCACAACCTGGAAAGAGGTGTGCGTGTAGTGGTCTTCCTGCGCCTTGGCCGCTTCGATCACCTTGGGGTGACGGTGGCCGGTGTTGAGCACACCAATGCCACCGCAGAAGTCGATGTAGCGGTTGCCTTCAACGTCCCACAGCTCTGCGTTCTCGGCATGTTTGGCGTAGACCGGCGCGGCGGAGGCCACACCGCGTGGCACAGCGGCATCGCGGCGGGCAATCAGCTGAGCGTTCGTGACATCGGCAGCAGCGACGGCTTCAGATACGAGTGTATCGACGACGGCCTTGGTTTCTGCGGCGACCTTCTTTTTCGGGGCGGCCTTACGGCGCGGTTTCTTTACGGTATTGGACATTGTGAGAATCCTTTGATCAAAACGCAGGCGTGCGTTTAAAAAATCCTATCATTCTGTTTAATATACTTGTCAATCGTTGATTTATTGCCGATTGATTTTTCGCGTGTGGCTGCGCTGAATTTTGCTTGTGACAACACGGGCCGCGGGCGCTACCAACAGGGCAGGAAACGGCAAGGATTGCTGCATTGGACATCGGACACAAGCTCAAGACAATCCGCAAGGAGCGCGGGCTTTCCCAACGCGAGTTGGCCACACGTGCCGGTCTGACCAATGGCACCATTTCGTTGATCGAGCAGAACCGGACAAGTCCTTCTGTCGCATCATTGAAAAGCCTTCTGGATGCGATCCCCATCAGCATGGCGGAGTTCTTTTCCACAATCGAAGAAACAGACACGCCCAAGGTTTTCTACAAGGCCTCCGAGTTCACGGAAATCGCGCCTGAGAGCGAAGGGAAACTGTCGCTGCGGATGTTGGGCGACGCCCAGAATCATGCCTTGCAGGTTTTGCACGAAACCTATCCGCCCGGCGCGGACACCGGGCCAGAAGAAATATCTCACGACGGGGAAGAAGCGGGCATAGTTGTGCGCGGCTCTATCGAAGTGACGGTTGATGGGCACACGGCGATTCTCAACCCCGGCGACGGCTATCTTTTCGACAGTCGCCTGCCACATCGGTTCCGCAACAACGGAACTTCGGTCTGCGAGATCGTAAGCGCCTGCACGCCTCCAAGCTTCTGAGCCCAAACGAAAGGCCCTGCACGATCATGCAGGGCCTTCGCATCTAGACTTTGGTATGCTCATCGGTCTGATTTTGAATTTCGACCGTTGTCCGGCCTTTTTCGATATTTTTCATTGCTCCCGGAGTATTCACCCCGTTTGCTCGTCGTGAGTGTGACGATGATGATCGCCACCAAAATCAGACTTGCCAAGCCACCGAGGAAAATATCGGTAGACATGTTGGGTCCTTTCTCCACTCCGTTCACTGGCCCAACAGCGCGCACAAAGAGAAAGTTCCGATAAGGTTCAGATTCATTTCAGCCGTGGCGTCTAATAATCGTAGACCTGTTTAGACACCTGCGGCACAGGGAAGACAATTTCCAGCGTATAGTCGTACGCGGTCTCAGCAATCTCAGTCTGACCATTAAGCTGTCTTGAGAAGGCGTGGATCAGCCGGGAACCAAGACCTGTCCCTTCCACGTCGGGGGTATTTCCTTTGGTATTTCGAACCGTCAGCTTCGCATGGTCGTCAGATTGCGGCTCAAGGGTGACGGCAATCTCCGCCTTAGCCGTTGAATCCTGCATGATGTGCTTCAGTGCGTTGGTCAGGGCTTCCGACACCAGCAACGTCAATGGAGCCGCATCATCCGCATCAATGCTGATCTCCGCGTATTCCTGAACGACATTGACGTTGGAACCCGGGGCCAATCCAACAGACAGCAGTTGGTTCACAACCTCATGCAACAGCACCGCCGCATCGACCCGGACCAGATTGTCGTTCTGATAGAGGTTCTTGTGCACAGTTGCGAGGCTCAGAATGCGCTCCTGCAATCGGCGCAGCACAAGACTTGCGTCCTTTGTCTTGGCCTGCCTGATCTGCATGTTCATGATGGATGAAATCAGTTGCAGGTTGTTCTTCACCCTGTGGTGGACTTCCTTAAGGAGGATGTTCTTTTCGCGCAGACTGTCTTCCAGCGACGCCTCGTCCCGCAGAATACTTTCCGCCATACCAACAAAAGCCGCTTCCATCTCGACCAGTTCACTTGGCACGCCCGCGCCCAGGGCTTCGCGCGGTAAACTCCGGTTGAGTGCGAAACGGCGCATCTGGCGTACCAGTTTTCTGATATGCCGAATTGCAAGACGGTTAAGGGCCCAAAAGGCAACAACAAGACTAGCCGCCCACATTGCAATAGGGATCAGCGCACCCAACCGGGTGATGATCGACGGGTTGAGAAAGGGTGCATCTGTCGGCCAAACACTGACCGCAAAGACAACATCCCTGACGATGGGCTGTATCGCATACACCCTAGAAACGCCCGACTTGTTTTTTGCCTCAAACACCGCAGATTCCTCGTGGGTAAAAACCGCCAGGGCGATGTCTGCCGGCAGTTCTTGCGGCGACGCATCCAAGCCACGCTCGCTGGTGATGACCTTTCCAGCCTTGTTGAATGTCATCAAAGCGGTCGGGGTCAAAGACAGCACAGGCTCTCGAATTGCTTCGAAGGCACTGAATGGGATTGAGATTGCAACGAAGCCGATCAGCTCTTCGTCCTCGAAAACTGGGGTGGTCACGACCGTCACAGAACGCCGGGTCACAGCCCCATCTTGGATGGACTGGATGCGCGGGGCTGGATTGGCCATCGCTTCAATGAAATCGGAGTTTTCCGAAAAATCAAATGGCGCTTCGGCGGATGAACATACCATAAGACCGTCGGTGGGGATGAAGCCAACAAGACTGAAGTATGGATTGTCTGCTTGATAGGCACGGAAAAATCTTGAGCATTCTTCCAGGTCATTGCGGCGCAACTTCGCGATGGATCTCAATGCGTCCGCAGCACCAAACGCCTCCCGCAAAATCTGCGCCTCAGCGGAGGCGGCCTGTTCTGTAATGGCGATCAGCGAAAGCTCTGCATTGATGCGGTTTTGACCTGCGATTTGCTGGGTCTGGCTGATGGCAATCAGCCCAATCGGCAACATTGCCAGAGACAGAAAAAACAGAACACGAAAGGCCAGGCCCCTCAGGAGGTCTCCATTAAAGAAACCAGAGGTCATGGTTAGAAAGAGGCAACCTTGGACGCAGACAGCACCGACATCGTCGCGTCATCCGTCATTTCCATTGCTTCATTCTCATCGTGTCCCAACAACACAGCCAGCTGCGCCCGCGCACGATTTGTTCTGCTTTTGATCGTTCCCACTGCGACACCGCACATTTCTGCTGCCTCTTCGTAGGAAAATCCTGACGCGCCGACAAGCAAAAGTGCTTCGCGCTGTTCGTCTTTCAGCTTCATCAGCGCGCGCCGGAAATCCGCCATTTGCATGTGACCATCATGCGCTGGCTTCTCGGCAAGGCTTTCCGTGAACACGCCGTCCACATCAGCAACTTCACGCTTGGCTTTGCGGCGATTGGAATAATAAGTGTTGCGCAGGATGGTGAAGAGCCATGCCCGCATGTTGGTACCGACCTCGAATTTGTCGATATTGGTCCACGCTTTGACCAGCGTGTCTTGCACCATGTCGTCCGCGACAGCGCTGTTGCGCGTTAAACTTATGGCAAAGGCCCGCATCGCCGGCAGGTGCTCTACCAGTTCGTCCCGGGGATCAAATTCGCTCATTTGGTTTGACCCTGCTCGGTATCTTGTTGGCGGAGCTGCGCCAGCAAGTCCTTGAAGCGGTCCGGGATACCCTCATCAAGCGTCTGGTCGAACACTTTTTTGAGGTTTTCATCGATTGCCTTCTCGCGATCGTTATTGGTGGGCGTATTCACGAAGTCGACCTCTGATTTTGCGTCAAAAACGCACTATATTTTTCACATGCACGGGAACCAACGCCGCCGTGAGGTGTTTGGTTCCCATAAAGTTGAAAAAAAAGGACCGCTCAGATGAGTGAAGCATCACCAGAAACCACGTTCAGTGACCAGCTTGGTGCAAATATTCCATACCTCCGCCGCTTTTCCCGCGCGATGACAGGCAGCCAGCAAAGTGGGGACACGTTTGCTGCAGCGACGTTGGAAGCCATTCTTGCGGATCGGTCCGTTATTGATGGACATGACGTCAAAACCGGCCTTTTCAAGGTGCTTTATGGTATTTGGGCCAGCGCGGGCGCCCCGATCGAAGACGGCGAAAGCGGTGCACGTGCCAAGGCACAGCGACGACTTGCCAGTCTGACCAACAACAGCCGTGAGGCGCTGCTGCTTCACACAGTCGAAGGATTTTCCTTTGCAGAGATCGCTTCGATCATTGGCGTCGATCAAAATGAGGCCGAAGAGCTGATCAATATTGCGCGACGCGAAATGGCCGACAGTGCAGCCGGGTCTGTGATGATCATCGAGGATGAGGCGATCATTGCGATGGACATTGAATCCATCGTTGCGGATATGGGCCACCGTGTGACGGGCATCGCGCGCACGCGGGACGAGGCCATTGAACTTGCACGCGCTGACGTGCCTGATCTAATCCTGGCAGACATCCAACTGGCCGATAATTCATCGGGCATCGATGCCGTAAACGATATCCTGCAGGAGTTGGGGGTGCGCCCGGTGATCTTTATCACAGCCTTCCCCGAGCGTCTGCTTACAGGTGACAAACCCGAACCAGCATTCCTGATCTCAAAGCCGTATTCTGTCGATCAGGTTGTCTCTTCCGTATCTCAGGCGATGTTCTTCTCTTCCACTGAGACCCTGAACGCCTAAGTCCGCCCCTCGGATATAAAGTTTAAAGCCCCGGCCCTGCGCCGGGGCTTTTTGTCGGGAACCAACCCGGGCTTGCTGCGTTGGCACACCAAAGCAATGCAATCACGGAGGACCACACATTGGCATCTGTTAGCACAACGAAAGCGGAAGACAGTCCAGGCAAAAGCAAGGACGTTTCGATTGAAGACCTCTCAAACCAGATCGAGGTTTTGAAAGCAGACATTTCTGGTCTGACCAGCACCATCGCAAATTACACCAAGGCCAAAAGTGCGGAAGCATCCGCGACCGCCAAGGTGAAAGCCAGAGAAGCCGTAGATGCTGGCCACGAGAAAGTGCTGGAGGCGCAGCTTCATGCGGAAGACTTCGTTAGGACACAGCCCGCGACGGCACTTGGCTTGGCCGCCGGACTTGGCTTTCTTATCGGCATGTTCACGGCGCGTCGATAAATGTTCGACGGCCTCGTAGATAAGGTGCAAGACGCTGCTGCCCGATCCGGTTGCAAGGCCGCTATTGGTCTCGGTGCGGTGATCTGCTTGCCAGTGGGATTGGCGTTTCTGCCATTTGCCGCTTGGCTTGTCCTGGTCTCCGTCACCACGCCGATTAACGCACCTCTGACCATAGGCGGCGTATATTCGGGGATTGCTCTGATCATGATCGGATCTCTTAACGCCGACGGAGACACTGTCAGCAGCGAGCCATCACGACATGCGCACCAGTGCAAGCGGACTGACGAGGATATGGGTCCGAAGATCGTAGAAGCCTTTATGAATGGTCTTCACGCTGGTCGGAAAGTACGGTCCTGATCGAAGCGAGTAACGTGGTGCTGCTGAAAGGTCTTTGCAGATAGGCGTATCTGAGGTCTGCTCTTTCTTCAGCACTCTCGTCATCGCCAATGATCAGAAATTTGGCTCTTGGAAGCGCTTTGCCAACCGCTTCCAAAGCACTCATCACGACCGCAGCAGGCCCAGACAGCACCACCACGTAGCTGTCGTCCGACAGGACTGCATCTGCCCAAGCCGATTTGATATTTTCAAACCCGGCGATCAACTGATCCGCAAACTCTTCCGCGAGAGTTTCGCAGATATCAGCCCGCACAAGGGGGTCTTGTTCAAAAACGAGAAACGGCATGCCGATATTCACCCCTGCTAGAGTGCCAAGATAAAGGTTCAGCCGGTGCGGCGCTATAAACTATGACATACTGAGGGACAAAGAATTCATGACCACGAAGTGCCAAAATTGCCCTTTACATCGCAAGGACTTATTCAAAACCATGACGTCAGATGAACTGGCTTTCATGCAGAAATTCAAGGTTGGCGAGCTTACGGTTGATCCCGGCACACCGATTCTGATGGAAGGATCAAACGCACCCCAGCTCTTCACTGCACTGTCGGGCATGGGGATCAGAGATACGTCACTGCTTAATGGCGAGCGTCAGGTCATCAGCTTTGTCTTTCCGGGTGACTTTATCGGCTTGCAGGCAGGTGTTCTGGGTGAAATGTCCCACTCAGTTGAGGCGCGGACGCACATGCGCCTCTGCGTTTTTGACCGGTCCGAATTCTGGCATTTCTTCAGGTCTCATCCCTCTCGCGGATTTGACGTAACGTGGCTGGCCGCTGTAGAAGAGCACTTCTTAGGTGAGACACTTGCCACCGTCGGGCAGCGCAGCGCCATCCAAGCGATTGCCTGGGCCCTGGTCAAAGTCTTTCAGCGCGGCAAATCGCTGGACATGGTGACCAATAGCGAAATGGAATTCCCGTTCACGCAACGCGATCTGGCCGATGCACTGGGTTTGTCGCTTGTTCACACAAACAAGACACTGGCCAAGCTCAAGGAGCGTCAGCTGGCCTCCTGGACGGACGGCATTTTGCGGGTCAACGATGTTGAGAAACTTGCCAAGGTTGGCGTTACGTCAGCAGACGCACCAAAAGAGCGGCCGCTTATGTAATTTCAAGGGTCGACCTCGATGATAGTGTCGGCTGCGTATGCGCCCCGCTGGCCCGCAGGCTTGGCGGGTCCGACGGTGCTGTCAGGCTTAGTACGCATTTCGATCTGGGCGTTTAACGCGGCCCCGTAGAGCACAAGAAAGCTGCTGATCCACAACCAAATCAACATGGCGATCACAGCGCCAATGGATCCGTAGACCTGATTGTAGTTTCCAAAGTTCGCCACATAGTAGGAAAAGCCAATCGAAAGAATGGCCCAAAACACAACCGCGACAATTGCACCGACGGACAGCCAGCGGATACGTGCGCCCCGCCGGTTCGGCCCGTAGCGGTAAAGCAATCCGATCCCGGCAAAGAGCACACCGATGGCAATGATCCAGCGCAGCACGTCGATCAAAAACGTTCCCACGGCGCCGAAGGGGAAGAACGCAAGCACGACGGGTATGACGACAAGGCTCATCAGCGCGACAATGCCTACGCCGACCAGCGCAATGGTCAGCATGAGCGCGCGGAAATAGTGCTTTGCTGTGGCCCTGTCCCGCTCATTGTAGACAGAGTTCAGACCGGTAATCATTGCGCCCACACCGGCGCGCGCAGACCAAAGCGCCAAAGCCAGCGACACCAGACCGGCCCACCCAAGCGTATCGGTGCTTGCCGTGATGAGGCTGACCACCTGACTGTTCAAAATCTCGTACACATCGTGGGGCATGAATGGCCGCATGTCTTCAAGCTGTGCGATCACGACAACTGGATCGGACACCAGACTGAGCAAAGCGATCAGCGCGGCCAAGCCGGGAAAGAGCGACAGCATCGAAAAGAACGCCACACCGGCAGAGACCAAAGCGAGGTTGTTCTCTCCCACATGGGCGAAACTCGCCTTTAGCGCATCCCAGTACGCGGCCAATCCAAGGGAAGGAGCCAAACCAGCCACCTTATGTGCATCTCCCTGTCATTGCCCTTCTAGATCATCACGCACCTGACCCCAAGCGACCAATGTGAAAACGAGCGTCCCACCAAAGATATTGCCTGCCAGCACAGGAAGGAAGAAGCCAAAGATCGCACCATTGGCTCCAAGCTCTCCCTTGAGGAACAAAAACGCCATCTCAACAGATCCGGCCACGATATGGGTAAAGTCACCAGCCGCGATCAGCCATGTGAACACCAGGATCAAAAAGAACGCCGCCGCATCCGCCTGCGGCAACATCCATACAATCAACGCCACAATCACCCCAGCCGGTATTGCACGCCAGAAGCCGGTGGACGCCCCCATGCCAGTCGCATGGCGCGACAGTTCCTCAATCGCCGGCATGATTTCCGGCGGGAGCGCGGGCGTAAATACAAACAAGGCGGCAACAGTGAATGCCCCAATGACGTTCGCGCCCAGAACGATCACCCACAACCTGATCATTGATCCGAATGCCGTCAAAGTCCGTTCGCGCATGATCGGAAGGACGGTTGTGATCGTGTTTTCGGTAAACAGCTGCATTCGGCCCATGATCACTGCGAGAAAGCCCAGAGAATATCCAAGGTTCTCAATCAGGTACCGGGATGGTGTATCAGGCAGGTACGTGCGAAAAATGGCCTCGCCCAGCACCGACAGACTGATCAGCATGCCTGCGGCAATGCCGGACCAGATCAAAGAACGCTTGGTCCGGGCCAGTTCCTCCTCACCCTCGCGCCGGATGACTTCATAGATCAGTTTGGGGGAAAGCCCGGTCGCATCTTTGACTGTGCGCTCCTCTTCCTCTGCTTCGGAAGGATGCGCGGTTCCATATTTCGTAATCAGCGGTGCCATCGTACCAAGTTCCTGCATTTGACTGCTACAGAACTAGCGCGCAGGTGCAACATTGACAGGTCATGCTTGCATTCCGAGGCCTGCCAAATCATCCCTGTGTCACACCATCGCAAAGGACGCTTCGATGATCACAGATGACACCGCGCTCACGCAATCTATCCGGGATCGCTTTGCTCATGTGGACAGCTGTCCGTTTCAGGGGCCGCGCATCTTCTTTGAGAATGCAGGCGGTGCGTTAACATTGAAATCGGTGGTCGAAACCTCAGCGACGTTCGCAGCGATCCCGGACAATCAGGGCCGCGACAATCCAGCATCCGCCGCGCTTGTTGACGTGATCAAGCGCGCCAAGGCGGATATGGCGCTCTTTTTCAACGCGCCAGAGGGCCGTTTCTTTGTCGGTGAATCCGGTACTGAATTGACCTTTCGGCTGATCCGCACGGCGGTGATGGGCACAGACCCTGCTGGTGCTGTGATCGGATCATCGGTGGAACACCCCGCGTCGCGCAGCGCGGCTCAGCATTGGGCAAAGATGGCTGGAAAGCGTTACATCAACGTCGTCCATGACGATGCAACAGGCCGTGTCACGCCGGAAGCCTATGGGGCTGGCATGACGCCAGACGTCACGGTCGCGACCATTCTCCACACCTCGCCCGTCACAGGCATTGCGAACGACGTCGCGGGCATCGCTGCTGCGATCCGCGCTGTGGCCCCTGAGGCCATCATCATAGTGGACGGCATTCAACACGCCAGCCACGGGCACATCGACATCGCGAGCTATGACATAGATGGCTACGTGGTCTCGCCCTACAAGGTCTTCTCGCGCCATGGCTATGGGGTGGCCTGGGCCTCGGACCGGCTGACGGCACTGCCAATCGAAACGCTCAAAGACAGCCCTGCGGGGAACTGGGAAATGGGAACGCGTGATACGGGTGCCTATGCAACCTTCTCGGACGTCGTGCGCTACATCGAATGGCTGGGTGGTGAGGTATCGGAAGCGACCGACCCGCGCTCAAAGATAGAGGCGGCAGGTGCCGCCATTCACGACCACGAAAAGCGCCTGACCGAAGCGATGTTGCATGGCATCGACAACCTGCCTGGTATTGCAGATTTGCCCGGTGTCACCGTTCTTGGCGGTGTGGAAAACCCGTACCGTGAGGGATTGGTTTGTTTCGCACTCGCGGGGATCGCCGCCGCGGAGATCGTGGACAAGCTGAACGCTCAGGGCATTCGCACGCATATTCGGCGCGCGGATCACTATTCCGGCAATATTCTGGACCCAATGGGATTGGACGCTGCCGTGCGTGTATCGCTTTGCCACTACAATACGCTTGATGAAGTCCGAAGCCTGCTGACAGCGATGCAGGATATCGCAAGATAACCGCAGGCTCTTGCCAAATCACGCCGCACAGAGAACGATGCGCGCATGAACACAACCTTAGCCCAAGCCATTGAAGCCAAACGCGATGACCTGATCGCGCTGACCCAAGATCTGATCCGCATGCCCACGCTGAACCCGCCAGGGCAGGATTACCTGCTGATCTGCGAATATCTCGACAAAAGGCTCAAGAAATCTGGTTTTGAGACCGATTTTGTCCGTGCCTACGATACCCCCGGCGACAGTGAGAAGTATCCCCGCTGGAACATTGTCGCGCGCCGTGAAGGGGCGCGGAATGGCGAATGTGTCCATTTCAACAGCCACACCGATGTGGTGGAAGTCGGCGCCGGATGGACCTTTGATCCTTTTGGTGGCGAAGTCTCTGACGGCAAGATCTATGGGCGCGGGACCTGCGATATGAAAGGGGGCCTTGCGGCCTCAATCATAGCTGCAGAAGCCTTCATTGAGACGCATCCCGACTATGTCGGGGCCATTGAGATTTCCGGGACTGCGGACGAAGAAACGGGCGGCTACGGCGGTGTCGCCTATCTGGCCGAGCAGGGATACTTCGACCCCAAGCGCGTCCAGCATGTGATCATCCCCGAACCTCTGAACAAGGACCGTATTTGTTTGGGCCACCGCGGTGGCTGGTGGGCGGAGATCGAAACCAAGGGCGAAATCGCACATGGTGCGATGCCCTTTTTGGGCGATTGCGCGGTAAGGCACATGGGTGCGGTCCTGCAGGAGTTCGAAGACAAGCTCTTCCCCGCCATGGCGTCCCGCTACACTGACATGCCCGTCGTCCCCGAAGGCGCGCGGCAATCAACGATGAACATCAACTCAATCCACGGTGGGGAGAACGAGCCGGAGCCAGGCTTTACCGGTCTGCAGGCCCATTGCGTGCCAGACAGCTGCCGGATCGTGATTGATCGCCGTTTTCTGGTGGAGGAACCGCTGGATCAGGTCCGCGCAGAAGTCACCGATCTTCTGGAAGGGTTGCGCGAGACGCGCGAGAACTTCGAGTATGAGATCACCGAAAGGAACTCCGTCCTGCCTTCGATGACGGACAAGGAAGCGCCCATTGTAAAGACGGTGGCAGATGCCATTCAGGACGTGATGGGCAAGGAGCCTGAATACGTCGCCTCCCCCGGCAGCTATGACCAAAAGCACATTGACCGGATCGGAACGCTGAAAAACTGCATCGCCTACGGCCCGGGCATTCTCGATCTTGCGCACAAGCCGGATGAGTATATTGGCATCGACGACATGATCGACAGCGCCAAGGTGATGGGTGCGGCGTTGGAGACGTTGCTGCTGCCGAAAGAGGCTTAGGCCGCCAAAGCCAACCCGTCCACAATTGCGGTCAGCGCCGCACCGCGGTGGACTTCTGCCTTTGGCATGCGCGTCGTCAGGGCATCCTCAACCACCTGCATCAAGCTTGAGCCGCCGACGAAGATCAACTTCGTCACCGCCTCGGCGTCAACTTTGGCCTCCGCCAGGGTTGCCTCCGCCGCCGCTCCAATCTCGTCTGCGAGTTTGGACAGCTTCTGCGTCATCATCTCGGCAGGTAGAGGCAATGTCGCGCCGCGCCTGAGCATATCGAGTTTGATCACCGGGTCCGCGATGCCGTGTGTGTTGGCCATGATCTTGCCTGCCTCAACGGCGAAGGCGAGATCGTGGCCCAGCTCTTCTTCCAGCACCTTGACCAGGCGACCAAGGCGTTTCTCGTTCACCGCGTACTTGTGAAGCTCTTTTGCTGCCCGCAGGGTATCAGGTCCGTAAAGAAACGGGATCTTGGCCCAAGTCGCCAGATCGTTGAAGATAGCGTTTGGCGCGATGTGCGTGTCGTTGCCAAAGGCGTGGCGGATCGGGCTGCCCATGCCAAGCTGTGGCATCACGCGCGCGATGCTGAGCCGCCGGTCAAAGTCGGTGCCACCAATGCGCACGCCGTAGCTGCCCAGAATGTCGATGCCTGTCCCGGAATCTTGCCGAAACAGCGTGAAGTCCGAGGTCCCGCCGCCGATGTCGACGATCAGACCAATATCACCGGGATTCAGTACATCGCGGTTGGCCAAAGCCGCCGCTTCGGGTTCGTTCAGAAAGGCGACATCGGCAAAGCCTGCGCGGTGATAGCACTCGGTCAGATCGACGAGCGCCTGTGCGTTGCGTTCAGGATGGTCAGAATGAAACCGCACCGGCCTTCCCGATAGTGCCGCATCGAATGTCGACCCCGTTGATGCTTCGGCCCGCGCCTTCACCTCGGCCAGAAACCGCGCGATGATGTCGATGAAATCCAGCCGTTCGCCCAGCAGCATCCGGCGCTCGCGGATCAGACGGGTGCCCAGCAGGCTCTTGAGCCCACGCATGAAACGCCCTTCATCCCCGCGCAACAAGGCCTCGGTTGCGCGTGCGCCCACAACCATCTTCTGCGCGTCAAAATCAAAGAAGACCGCCGTGGGGATTGTCTGCGCATCCGCCTCAAGCGCAATCAGCTTCGGGGTGCCATCTACAGATACCCCCGCTGCTGAATTCGACGTGCCAAAATCAATGCCCAACCGCTGTGCCATGTCCATTATCCCGCTGACAAGGCGCGTGTCCCTAACGGCTTGCTTGACCAAAGGCAAACCCTTCTTTGCCAAGACTGGTCAGGCGACGGCGTTTTGGATAGCTTCTTCTTAATGACAATATGGGAGACCACCATGATCCACCTTCGCCAGTTTCTTCTTGGCGCGAGCACTGCGGCCCTGATGGCCGGTGCGGCAGCGGCCAAAGATGACATCACCGTTGCCATCCAGCTTGAGCCACCACACCTTGATCCAACCTCCGCTGCGGCAGGGGCCATCGACTCGGTGCTTTATTCAAACGTCTTTGAGGGGCTGACCCGATTCATGTCTGATGGGTCTGTCGTACCGGGGCTGGCGGAGTCCTGGGAAATCTCTGACGACGGGCTGACCTATGCCTTCAAACTGCGCTCCGGCGTGACGTTCCATGACGGCACCGCGATGGACGCCGAAGACGTGAAGTTCTCGCTCGACAGGATCATCGCCGAAGACAGCGCCAACGCGCAAAAGGCGCTTTATGCCGCGATCTCAGAAGTGACGGTCGTTGACCCGCAGACCGTCGAAGTGAAGCTGAGCGAGCCCAACGGCAACATGATCTTCAACCTTGCCTGGGGCGATGCGGTTATTGTGGCGCCCGAGAGCATCGACAATATCAAGCAAACGCCCATAGGCACCGGTGCCTTCAAGTTCGAAAGCTGGACCCAGGGCGACAAAGTCGAACTGGTGCGGAACGATGACTACTGGGGGGACGCGCCTGCGCTCTCTGCGGCGACGTTCAAGTTTATCTCTGATCCCACCGCCGCCTTCGCTGCGGTGATGGCCGAAGACGTGGATGTTTTTGCAGGCTTCCCGGCACCTGAAAACATCCCTCAGTTTGAGGCGGACCCGCGTTTTCAGGTGATTGTCGGATCGACTGAGGGCGAGACGATCCTGTCGACCAACAACAAGCAGCCGCCTTTCGATAACGTCAAAGTCCGGCAGGCGCTGGCCCATGCCATTGACCGTCAGGCGATCATCGACGGTGCAATGTTCGGCCTTGGCACGCCCATCGGGACCCATTTCGCGCCCCACAACCCGGCCTATGTTGATCTGACGGGTCAGTCGAACTATGACCCCGAAAAGGCCAAGGCCCTGCTGGCAGAGGCCGGTTTTGCCGACGGCTTTGAGACCACGCTGCACCTGCCGCCGCCGTCCTATGCCCGTCGTGGGGGCGAGATCATTGCCTCCCAACTGGCCGAGGTTGGCATCAAGGCCGAGATCACCAATGTGGAATGGGCGCAGTGGTTGGAAACAGTGTTCCGCGGCAAGAACTTTGGCCTGACCATCGTCAGTCACACCGAACCGATGGACATCGGCATCTACGCCAATCCTGACTACTACTTCCAGTACGACAACAAGGCGTTTCAGGACCTGATTGCGAAGTTCAACACCACCTCTGATCCGGACATGCGCAATCAGATGATGGCGGAGGCCCAGCAGATTATCGCGGATGACTATGTGAACGGGTATCTCTTCCAACTGGCCCTGCCGACCATTGCCAAGGCGAACATTCAGGGGTTGTGGGAAGATGCTCCGACGCAGGCAAACGACCTGACGGGTGTGAGCTGGTCGGAGTAAGCTCGATCTAAGACGAAATGACTTAGGGCCCTGGCAGCGCCGGGGCCTTTTCATTCAAAGTTCCCATCGCACCACGATGTTGGATGACCGCCACAACGGGCCGGGATCGACGAACTTCCCCACTTCCTTACCACCTAAGTGACGATAAAACCTGCGGGCATTGTCGTTCCCCTCGACCACCGCAAGAGAAGCGGCGCGGTGCCCGGCAGCACGATGATGATCCAGCGCGGCATTCAGCAGCGCCTTGCCCAAGCCGGTGCCGCGGGCGGCATTGGCGACGTAGAGGTGCTTGATTTCAATGCTGTCCGCCATGGCAGCATCTCTCGGATGACCAGTGCTGATCACGCCCAGGATTTGTCCTGACACCTCACCGAGGATGACCTGTGTTTCTGGGTCGGAGGCAACCAAAGCTTCGTTCCAATAGGGCAGCCTCCGCGCGACGCCCAGTTGTTCATAGGCTTCGGCTGTTGCCATGGATCGATAGGTGTCACGCCACACGGCGACATGCAGTTCGGCCAATGCCTGTGCATCGGCGGGCCAACCCTGTCGCAAGGAATATTCGGCTTGGAGACTAGTCATTTGGCGCCTGCTTCCGCTTGTTGGGCGTGCATTACCCCGGAAAGCTCCGCTGGTTCAATGCCGTCACAGCCTCTCGCACCTCATCCCGCACCGGACCTTCGCGGGGCGCATCCTTCAATGTCGTGAACCAATGTTCGGGCGGGTTCTTGCCGCGCCGGTTGCCCTCAAACCGCAAGGCACGCATCACCTGCTCTGCCGCCGCTGGCAATTGTTCTGGCGTATCATTCCCGTTCAGGACGCCCCAGACTTGCGTCCAGAGCCGCCCCACAGACCACGGATTATACCCGCCGCCGCCCAATACCATTAACCGTGGCGCCATCCCCATCAACCCGCGCAGCACGCCCAGTTGCGCATTGTTGCTGAGGGCCATGTGGGACAGCGGGTCTTCTTCCAATCCATCCGCCCCGCAAAGCAGCACAATCGCATCAGGCTGAAACACAGCGACCTTGGGCAGGATCAGTTCGTCTCGCACCAGCGCCATCTCGCTGTCATTGAACCCTCTCGGCACCGGCAGGTTGAAGGCATTGCCCCCTCCATTGTTCTCAATCGGGCCGCTGCGGGGCCACAGCCGCGCTTCATGCACCGAAATCATCAGGCACTCGGGATCACCACCAAAACCCATCTCGACGCCATCAGGGTGGTGCGCGTCAATGTCGACGTAAGCGATGCGACGCACACCATGATGGCGCAGGCTCAGCATCGCGAGGACCGGATCGTTCAGGTAACAGAATCCGTTTGCCCTGTCCGGCATGCCATGATGTGTTCCGCCTGGCGGGTTATAGATGACGCCCCCGTCTTTCAGCAGTTCGCCTGCCAGGATTGAACCACCCGCCGCCGTAGCTGGTCTGCTGAAAATCTCAGGAAAAACAGGGTTTGTCACACTGCCGATATCGTGGCGTTCTTGGTCCGCTTTCGTCGCCTCTTGACTTGCCTGCACGCGCTGAAGGGCGGCGACATACTCCGGCGTGTGCCAGTTGATGAGAGCATTTGGTTTCGCCCTTGGCGATGAAATGAATTGCTCTTTCGGCAACCATCCCAATGCGCGTGACAGGTCCATAACCGTCGAAACCCGAGGCACGCGAAGCGGATGCCATCGACCGTAAGACGAATGGCGAAAGATTTCATGTCCGATGAAGAGCGGCCGATCCATCGCGGTAATGTAGGACCTTCAAACTCCAGCACCAGTGCAACCCTTCTACGCAACAAATAGGGGTGCCCGAAGACACCCCAGTTTGTAGTTCGTTCTGTCAGCGACGCTTAGCGGGTGCCCGCCATACCGGCAGCCGCCTCGGTCACCATAGCGTCCCAATTACGCGAACAGACCCGGTTCAGCACTTTGATCTCTTCGGCAAAGCGCGTCAGGTCATCGTCTGCATCCGCGATGGACGTGGCGGTAGCGGAACCTTGTGACGCCGCCGAATTGCTTTCTTCCTGAGTTGTGCCCACGGAAGAATCTGTCGCCGTTGCAGTTCCATCCGTCGGCTGGACATCATCATTCATGGCGGCAACCGCCATCACGGCGACTTTGTCACGATCCGCGCCGCCCAACGCATTGTATTCCTCGCAAGTCATTGAATTGACGTCGAGGTGTGCGGCAGCAAAGGCCGGTACGCTCATGAGGCTGAGAAGGCCGGCGGCGGCAAGTGTTTTGAATGTATTGGTCATCAGGATGCTCCTAGATTGCTATCGGGAGTCAACTGGACGAGTTCACCCTAAGTTCCTGTATTTATTTACCTTTGCCTATGTCATAGTTAATTGACTGGGCTAAGCACATGTTTTTCCGGCGGGAATCCGGACGCCTATTTTGAGAACATCTGCCGATTGTTCAGGAACGTATCTCCGTCGCCCGGAAATCTCTGTCAGTTTGTGCTCTGGACGCAGCCCATGCGCACGCATAACACTTGGGCAATGCTGCGCTACACTCTCAAACGCTTGCTGTCGCTTGTCATCAGCCTCGCTGTCGCATCGGTGGTGATTTTTGCAGTGATCGAAGTCGCTCCGGGCGATCCGGCGTCCTTCATGCTGGGTGTGAACGCTCAGCAAGACACCTTGGCCGCTTTGCGGGCCGAGCTTGGCCTCGATGTGCCAAAGGTGCAGCGCTATTTCGCGTGGGTCGGGGGGATGCTGACCGGCGACTTCGGCACCTCGTACACCTACCGCACGCCAGTCTCGCAGATGGTGGCAGACCGTCTGTGGGTGTCATTGCCGCTGGCACTCTATGCGTTGACGATCAGTACGCTGGTCGCTTTCCCCGCAGGCATATACGCCGCCAGCCGCCGAGGTCAGGCAGGTGACCTTGGCGTGATGGGGGCAACGCAACTTGGCGTCGCAGTGCCAAACTTCTGGTTTGCGATGATGCTGGTGCTCATTTTCGCCATCAATCTGCGCTGGTTTGCGGCAGGGGGGTTCGTTGGCTGGGATGCAGGTTTCTGGGCGGGCCTTCACGCGCTGACCCTGCCTGCCGTTGCGCTTGCGTTGCCGCAGGCGGCGATCCTTGCGCGGGTTATGCGTTCGTCCCTGCTGGATGTGCTGGGCGAGGATTTCATGCGCACGGCGCGTGCCAAGGGGCTCTCCGCGCGACAGGCACTTTGGCGGCACGGATTGCGCAATGCGCTGATCCCGGTGCTGACAATCATCGGGCTGCAATTCTCATTCCTGCTGGCGGGCTCCATTATCATCGAGCAGGTCTTCTATCTGCCAGGCCTTGGCCGCCTGGTGTTTCAATCCATTTCTGCCCGCGATCTGATCGTGGTAGAATCCGTTGTGATGCTGCTCGTCTTCTCGGTCATCACCGTGAACTTTCTGGTTGATCTCGCCTATGCTGCTGTTGACCCAAGGCTGAGGTCCCGCACGTGAAGCGCAATCTGATCCTTGGCGGGCTGCTGACGGCTGTTTTCCTTTTCGCAGCTTTGATCAGCTTTTTCTGGACGCCCTACGATCACACCGTCCTCGACATTCCCAACAAGCTCAAGACACCCTATGGCGATCATCTGTTGGGTACCGATCATTTTGGCCGCGACCTGCTGAGCATGATCATGGTGGGCGCGCGTACGTCGATCGCTGTGGCCTTTGTCGCCGTGGGCATCGGCATGGGACTGGGCGTACCGCTGGGCCTCTGGGCGGCGGCGCGCACGGGCAGTATGATTGATGAACTGATCATGCGCGGCAACGACCTGATCTTTGCCTTCCCCAGCCTCGTCATTGCCATCCTCATCACTGCGATCTTTGGCGCAGGTGCAATCAACGCGATCATTGCCATTGGTATCTTCAACATTCCTGTCTTTGCGCGCATCACCCGTGGCGCGGCCCTGTCGCTCTGGCAGCGCGAATTCATTCTTGCGGCGCGTGTCGCTGGCAAGAACGCGACACGGATTTCCGTGGAACACATCCTGCCGAACGTCACCAATCTGCTCATCGTGCAGGGCACCATTCAGTTCTCTTTGGGCATCCTTGCCGAAGCAGGCCTCAGTTACGTTGGCCTTGGCGCGCAGCCTCCGACACCGTCTTGGGGCCGTATGCTGGCCGATGCGCAAACACTGGTCAGCATCGCGCCGCACATGGCGCTGGTCCCGGGTTTTGCGATCATCCTCACCGTTTTGGGCCTGAACCTGATGGGTGATGGATTGCGCGACTATCTTGACCCTAGGCTCAGGGTGGCGCGGACATGACGCTTCTCTCCATCGAAAACCTCAGCCTTTCGATCCATCAGTTCGAGATCCTGCACGACGTCAGCCTGAGCATCGCGCCGGGTGAGATCGTCGCCGTGACAGGCGAAAGCGGGTCGGGGAAATCCATGACGGCGCTCGCGACGATGCAGCTCTTGCCCAAGGGTGCGCATACGTCGGGGCGCATCATGCTGGGTGACGAGGACCTGACCCAGCTTAACGAGGCCACGCTGTGCAAGATGCGCGGGAACGATATGGGGATGGTGTTCCAGGAACCCATGACCGCGCTGAACCCGGTACAGACCATCGGTGCACAGGTGGCCGAGACGATCCGTATCCACGAGCCCACCCTAAGCCGGCCCAAGGCCGAAGCGCGTGCCGCTGAAACACTGACCCGGGTTGGTCTCCCGCAGGACCGCTTTCCACTTGGCCGATTCCCTCATGAGCTGAGCGGCGGTCAGCGCCAGCGGGTTGTGATCGCGATGGCCATTGCGTTGCGCCCGCGCCTGCTGATCGCGGATGAGCCAACGACGGCGCTGGACGTGACGACGCAGGCGCAAATCCTCGACCTGTTGAAGGGGCTCGCCAAAGCTGACCAGATGGGCCTTCTGATGATCACCCATGATCTGGCTGTGGTCGCGGACATGGCCGACCGCATCGTGGTGATGCGCAACGGCAAGATCGTTGAACAGGGAGAGACGCAATCCCTGCTGCAGAACATGCAGCATCCTTACACCAAAATGCTATTTGCGGCATCCGGTCATCAGGTCGATCTGCCAGCAGCGCCCGCACCCGCCCCCCTGCTGGAAGTGAAAAACGTTATTCGGGACTACCGCCTGCCGCGCAAAACGCTCTTTGGTACGCCGGGACATTTCCGTGCCGTCGATGACGTGTCTTTCACCATTCAACGCGGCGAACGACTGGGGCTGGTCGGTGAAAGCGGTTGCGGCAAATCCACGCTCACACGCGCCCTTCTCGGGCTTGAACAAGTGCAGGGCGGCAGCATCACGCTGGACGGCGAACCGGTCTTCACTGGTGCTAAACCGAACCTCGCCGTGCGGCGCAAAATGCAGGTTGTCTTTCAGGACCCCTTTGGCAGCTTCAACCCGCGTCACCGTGTCGACCGGCTCATCACCGAACCCTTTCATCTCCTGACCGAGTCACCCACCGGTGCTGCGCGCCAAAGAGCCATCGATGAAGCGCTGACTGCTGTCGGGCTGAGCGCCCGCGATGCCACCAAGTACATACACGAATTCTCTGGTGGACAGCGCCAGCGCATTGCCATTGCCCGCGCATTGATCATTCGCCCTGACCTGATCCTATTTGACGAGGCGGTCAGCGCCTTGGACGTCTCCGTCCGGGCACAGATCCTCGACCTGCTTGCCGATCTCTGCGCGGCCTATGACCTGACCTACCTTTTCATATCTCACGACCTCAGCGTCGTACGCACCGTCACAGACCGCGTGTTGGTCATGAAGTCCGGCAAGATCGTCGAACAGGGCGTCACCGAAGACGTCTTTGAAAACCCAACCCATAGCTATACCAAAACCCTGATCGCAGCCGCGCCCGTGCTGCCCGATATCGGAGTCCCCGCATGAGCCAGCCCATCAACCTCGCCCAGAAGCTGAACCAGATCAGCACCCATTGGGACCCGCACGTCATCGCCGACTACAACGACAACGACGTGATGGTCGTGAAGTTTCAGGGCGAGTTTCCCTTTCATTTGCACGAGGACACGGATGATTTCTTTCTCGTTCTCAAAGGCGAGATGGTGATGGACTACGAAGACAGTGCGCACCCGGTAAAAGCGGGCGAGGTATTCATTGTGCCAAAAGGTGTGACCCACCGCCCCAGGGCAGAGAACGAATGCGAAGTGCTGCTGATTGAACCCAAGGGTGAGCCCAATACCGGCGACCCTGCGACCGCTGCGGCCAAGCCGAGGCTTTGAGGCCATGCAGCCCGGACCCAAGAACCTGATCACCGACATTGAGGGCGTGCTTGTCGGTAATGCGCAGGACACAGCGCTGAAATCTGGGAGTACTGTCCTGACAGCCGATAAGCCTTTCACGGCCTCCGTGCATGTCATGGGCGGTGCGCCCGGCACACGAGAGACCGACCTGCTGGCCCCCGACAAATCAGTCGCGGAGGTGGACGCGCTGGTGCTGTCTGGCGGGTCCGCCTATGGGCTCGACGCCTGTTCAGGCGTTGTTGACGGGCTGCGCGCGGCGGGCCGGGGGTTCAAGATTGGCCCGGCAACGATCCCCCTTGTACCGGGTGCGATCCTTTTTGATCTGCTGAATGGTGGTGCCAAGGACTGGGACGAAAACCCCTACCGCGCACTGGGCCGCGCCGCGTTGGAGAATGCGTCGGACAGCTTCCAGCTTGGCACCGTTGGCGCAGGCACAGGCGCGCTTACCGGCATGCTCAAGGGCGGTCTAGGATCGGCTTCATTGAGGCTGCCTGACGGCAGTACGGTTGGTGCCCTTGTTGCCACAAACCCAGTTGGTGCCGTCACCACGCCGGGGGACAAGCATTTCTATGCCGCCCCTTTTGAGATCGGCGATGAATTTGGCGGTCTGGGCCCTGACCCGGCAAGCGGGCTCGGCCTCACACCTGAAAGTCGCAAAATGCAGGCGATGTCGCTGCGGGAAAACACCACCATCGCGATCATTGCCACAGACGCCAAACTGACCAAGGCGGAGTGCCAGCGTGTTGCCACCGCGGCGCATGACGGTATTGGCCGCGCGACTGTTCCGGCCCATCTGCCGCAGGACGGCGATCTGGTCTTTGCGCTCAGTACCGATGCCCGACCAGCGGGCAATGTCGGCATCATCGGGCATGCCGCCGCCCTTTGCCTGTCCCGCGCCATTGCCCGCGCCGTGTACGAGGCCACGCCCGCCGCCGGAGACCTGCTGCCCTGCTGGAGAACGCTCAATGCCTGACCTGCCGCTCAACGACATCACCCTGCATTACGAGTTGGAGGGGAATGGCCCACCCCTCTTGCTGCTGGCCGGAATGCTGAGCGACAGCGCAACCTGGGCCACCTTCGCACCGCTCTTTACCGACCGTTATACAGTCATCCGCCCTGACAACCGTACCACGGGTCGCACGACGCCATGGGATGCGCCAGCCGACTGCGCGTTGATGGCGCAGGATGCCTTGGCCTTGATGGATCACCTGGGCTTTGCACAGTTCCACTGTGCAGGCCATTCGCTTGGCGGGTTGTTGACGCTTGAATTGGCCCACGCGGTGCCGGATCGCATCGCTACAGCAACTGTGCTGGCTTCGGGCCGGATACGTGCGCCGCGGACGGCAGCGCTATTCCAGACTTTGCTGAAAATCCGCCGCGCCCCTCAAGGAGAGGAGATGTGGCTCCGTGCATTATATCCGTGGATATTTGGCAATGCATTCTTTGCCGACCCTGCAAACATCGAAATGGCGCTTGAAGCGGCTCTTGCCTATCCGCACGCACAGACCGCAGACGCCATGGCGCATCAGGTGGAAGCCTTCCGCACATTCAGACCCACAGCCATACCGGAAGAGATCACAAGGCCAACGCTGATCATGTACGCGGGCCAGGACATCATGGTGCCGCCGGATACCGCGAGAGAGAGTTTTGACGCACTACCCAATGCCACGCACCACGTGATCGAAGAGGCCGGTCATTCCATTGTCTGGGACGCCACCAAAGAAGTAGCGGACACCCTCAATACATTTCTGGACGCACACCCGATCCGGGTGTGATCACACCGCGTCTATCTGGTTGGCGGGTATCGCACGCTCCAACTCTGGCACTGCAATGCAGTTGGTGTGGATGCGATTGATCGTCGGATAGGGTACCATATCGACCTCAAAACGCGCATTGTTGATGACCTGCGCATATAGGCAAAGATCGGCCAGCCCCACCGTGTCGCCGTGACAGAACGCCCCTGTCTCTGGCTCCGCCGCCAGCCGCGCCTCAAGCGCTTGCATGCCTGCATTGGCCCATTTGCGAAACCACGCCGCCTTGGCGCTTGCATCCGCGCCATACTCCACCTCCAGATGCTGCAGGATACGCAGGTTGTTCACCGGATGGATGTCCAGCGCCACGATGTGTGCGAGGCTTCGCACCCGCGCGCGGCCCCAAGGGTCTTGCGGCAGCAAGGGTGGTTCGGGATGTACCTCATCCAGCCACTCAAGGATCGCAAGTGACTGAGGCAGCGGACCTTGCGGCGTGACCAGCGTGGGCACAAGACCCGATGGGTTCATCGCCAGATGCTCTTTGGCAACATGCTCACCTTTCAAGAGCGCCAACGGGACGTAGTCATAGGCCAGCCCCTTGAGGTTCAACGCCGCGCGCACGCGGACAGAGGTGGAAGACCGAAAGTAGTTGTGCAAAACCAGATCGCTCATGCTCTCGGTCCGATCTTGACCTCGATCTCACCGATCCCTTCAACACCACCAGTCATCACATCACCCGCGACAACGGCGCCCACACCTGCAGGTGTGCCCGTCATCACCAGATCACCGGGGGCCAATGTGACGGCGCGCGAGAGGATCGAGACGTGCTCCTTCACAGACCATATCAAATCGGCGATGTCTGCGTCCTGCCGCATCTCACCATTTACGGCGAGCCAGATGCGCGCCTTTTCAACACTTGGCACATCCGCAATGGGCTTGATCGCGCCAATCGGGGCAGACTTGTCAAAGGCTTTGCCCCAATCCCAGGGGCGTCCCATCTCCTTAGCTTCGCCTTGCAAATCCCGGCGTGTCATGTCGAGGCCGACAGCAGCGCCCCAGACATGGTCCATCACGTCTTCTTCGCCAATGTCAGCACCTCCCTTGCCAATGGCAATCACCAGTTCGATTTCGTGATGCAGATTTTCCGTCAGCGGCGGATAGGGGATGGTGCAGGGCGCATCGAGTGCGGCGTCCGCAGGTTTGGTGAAGAAGAACGGCGCTTCCCGCGTGGGGTCCTTTCCCATTTCACGCGCATGTGCCTCGTAATTGCGACCGACACAGAAAATGCGACGGATGGGAAAGCGGTCGGCCGATCCTTGCACAGCAAGGCTGGCCTGTTTGGGCGCGTCGAAGACGTATGACATGAGTGATATCCTTTTTGCCCACCGAACACGCCCGCGCGTGCGCCGTCAACTCGACAGTCTATGAGGCTGCTTTGGCAAGGTCCGTCAGGATCGGGCAGTCAGGGCGGTTGTCTCCGGCGCAGGATTTCACCAATACGCTGAGCGTGTCGCGCATGGCGGTCAGCTCGCTCAACTTGGCGTCGATCTCGTCCAGATGCTCCAGCGCTATGGCTTTGACGTCGGCACTCGCCCGCTCTTTGTCGTTGTAGAGCGCCAGCAGGCTGCGACAGCTTTCCACCGGAAAGCCGAGCGAGCGGGCACGGGCAAGGAAAGCCAGTTTGTGAACGTCATTTTCCGAGAACACGCGATAGCCGTTTGCCTCGCGCTGCGGCGTAACCAGACCGATGTCTTCGTAGTAGCGGATGGTTTTGGCGGGCAAGCCAGTCGTTTCGCTCACGGATTTGATGTTCATGCCGCCCCTCCTGCACGCCGCAGGCGCAACGCATTGCCAACCACAAAGACAGAGGAAAACGCCATCGCACCTGCTGCCAGACCCGGCGACAGAAGCAGACCGAAAGCCGGGAACAGCACACCTGCGGCCACCGGGATCAGCAGCGTATTGTATCCAAAGGCCCAGATCAGGTTTTCCTTGATGTTGCGCAGGGTCTGACGGGACAGGCCAAAGGCATGCACGACACCCATCAGGTCGCCTGACATCAGCACCACATCCGCCGTCTCAATCGCCACATCTGTGCCTGTGCCGATTGCAATGCCCACATCAGCCTCGGCCAATACCGGGGCGTCGTTGATCCCGTCGCCAACGAAGGCGACTTCGCCGTATTGACTGCGCAGGTCTTGCAGGGCGGCCATCTTGCCGTCGGGCAAGACGCCTGCCTTGACCGTCTCAATCCCCAGCTTCCTGGCGACCGCCTGAGCTGTCTGTTCGGCATCGCCGGTGATCATTGCGATCTTCAGGCCGCGATTGCGAAGGGCATTAATCGCTTCGGCGCTGGTAGGTCGGATCGGATCAGAAACCGCAAGCACCGCTGCCAGCGTTCCATCAAAGGCGGCGAAGAAAACGGTCTGCCCTTCGGCAGACAAGCTGGACACCATATCATCGACACCATCAAGAGAAGCACCACGCTCTTCCATCAGTCGCGCGTTGCCGATGGCGATGGAGATGCCATCCACGACCCCGGTCATGCCACGCCCGGCATGTGTTTGAGGGTCTGAAACCTCTGACAGTTCAGTCCCTTGTGCCAGAGCACGTTCAAGGACCGCATGGGCGACCGGATGTTCGGAGCGTGACTCGACCGCCGCGATCCGCGCGAGCGCCTTCCGCTCGTCAACACCGCTCAGAACATGGAAGGTTGTCAGCGCCGGCTTGCCCTCGGTGATCGTCCCGGTTTTGTCGAGGGCCACCACGTCAACACTGCTGAGCGCCTGCAATGCGTCGCCCTGCCGAAAGAGGACACCGAGTTCAGCCGCGCGGCCGGTCCCCACCATAATAGACGTTGGCGTGGCCAGTCCCATGGCACAGGGGCACGCAATGATCAGCACAGATACGCCCACCACTAAAGCATGCGACAACCTTGGTTCAGGTCCGAAGATCAGCCAGAGTGTCACTGTAAGCAATGCAATGGCGATCACAGCTGGCACGAACCACAATGTCACCCGATCAACCAGCGCCTGAATGGGCAGTCGCGCGCCCTGTGCCTGTTGCACCATGCGAATGATCTGGGACAGGGTCGTGTCCTCTCCCACGCGTTCGGCACGGCAAATCAGACTGCCATGCCCATTCACGCTGCCGCCTGTCAGCGCATCGCCTGCAGCCTTGGCCACCTGCATCGGCTCTCCGGTGATCATGCTTTCATCGACGCGACTTTCGCCCGAGATGACACTGGCATCGGTCGGGACCCTTGCGCCCGGTTGAAGCATGAATTCATCACCCACACGCAAGTCGGACACGGGCACATCAACCCAATCCCCATCGCGACGCACTTTTGCACTGCGTGGCTGCAGACCCACCAGCTTGCGAATGGCCGCCCCGGTTTGGCCCTTGGCTCGTGCTTCAAACCAGCGACCCAGCAGGATCAGCGTGACGATCACCGCGGCGGCTTCGAAATAGACCACACGTGTGCCCTGCGGCAGCACGGCAGGTGCGAAAAGTGCCACGGTTGAGAAAACCCAGGCCGACCCGGCACCCAATGCCACGAGGCTGTCCATTGTCGGCGCACGCCGCCACAGGGCTGGAAACCCTTTGGCAAAGAACTGACGGCCCGGCCCGATCAAAACAAGCGTTGTCAGCGCAAACTGGGTGATCCAGCTTGCTTCATGCCCGATGGTACGAGTGATGAAGTGGTGCCAAGCGGGAAAGACATGTCCTCCCATCTCCAGCACGAAAACCGGGATCGTCAGTACGGCGGCCCAGATCATTGCACGTTTGTGCTGCTCAGCCTCTGCCTGTTTGACAGCACCCTGATCCTCAACCGTATCGCGCTCAGCAATCTTGGCGGGGTAGCCTGCCTTGGCGGCGACCTCCGTCAGCCTTTCGGCACTTGTGGTCCCCGGCACATATCGGACCGTTGCCGTCTCATCCGCAAGGTTGACCTGTGCGTCAAGCACACCCACTGCGCTTTGCAGCGCACGGTCAAGCCGACCGACGCAAGAAGCGCAGGACATTCCACTGATGGCCAGCCTGACTTCTTCGCTGCGGGCGGGATAACCTGCAACATCAAGCGCGGTCAGCGCTTCGGCTACAGGCGAAGTATTCTCGACCGTGAAACGGGCCGTTTCATCCGCGAGGTTGACGTGAATATCGGCCGCACCTTTGACCTTTTGCAGGACCTTCGTCACCCGCCCTGCGCAACCGCCGCAGTGCATGTTCTGGACCGGAAAAGTGATTGTTTGAGCCACTTCAGACGCCTCGCGAGTCTTCGTTTGACCGCATACATAAGGCTTCCAGTCACTGGAAGGTCAAGAGCTCATCCAGAGAAATCAGTCAGGGCAGCCAGTTGCGCAGCGCCACGTTGAAGCTGTCCGGCGTAAGTCTCAACATCAATGTTAGCCCCGCAGACTACCACACCAACACGCTTGTCCCGCAGCCGTTCGCGCAAGGGGCCCAGCAGCCCTGCCATTGCCGCGCCGGCAGCCGGTTCGACCGCCAGCTTGGCGTCTTGTTGGAATACCACCATGCCAACGCAAATCGCATCATCGGTGACTGTAACCACCTCATCCACGTAGGCCGCGCAAAGGGCATGGCCGAGGGGCAGCGCCATGGGCGGCGCAAGACTGTCTGCGATGGTTTCCAGTTTATCGATAGACGACGGCGTGCCCAGTGACAGAGACTTTGACATTGCCGCTGCGCCCTTTGGCTCAACGCCCAGAACTTGGCACTTGGGATTGAGCTGTTTGACCGCAGCCGCAACTCCGCTGATCAGCCCCCCGCCGCCAATGGAGACAATCACCGCATCAAGACCGCTTATCTGTTCCATCAGCTCAAGCCCGACACCAGAGGTCCCGAGCACCGTATCGACGCCATCAAAGGGATGGATGAACGTCCGACCCTCTTCCCGAGACAGTCTTTCAGCCTCGGCAAAGGTCTCAGCCCCGGGTGCTTTCAGCACAACCTCAGCGCCTTCGGCCTTTGCACGGGCAATTCGAAATGGGTTTGCATTGTTCTGCATCACAACCTTGGCGGACATGCCCGCGTTCCGCGCGGCCCACGCTGCTGCAATCGCATGGTTGCCCGCACTTGCTGCCGTCACGCCAGCCGCGCGATTATCATCAGGTATTGCCCGAGCGTTTGAGAGCGCACCCCTGGCCTTGAAGGTGCCTGTGTGTTGCAGGCATTCCAGTTTCAGCACAACTGATCCACCGCCGAGCGCCGCCCGCATCAAAGGGGTGTCAAGGCCGACAACGGGGGTTCTCAGAACCTGACTTTTCAGTTCCTCTGCTCGAGACCTGATTGCGCTCAGCGTGATCTCGCCGATATCAGCACTTGCCATGATCCATTTCCCCCAGATATTCGCGATAGCTTCGGTACCATGCGGGTCTTTTGCGTCGCAAAAGTCAACAAAATTAGAAACTTGGCAAAAACCGGCGGAGGTCTTCCATTCCCTAGGGTATTGTCCCTTGCAAGTCGGTGGCACGGCGTCCTAACAGGACACATCATTTTGAGGCCATGCGGCAGCTTTTTGAGAAGGACGCGCAATGACAACCTATGACATTACTCCAGTGATCCTTTGCGGTGGGTCAGGGACGCGTCTGTGGCCGGTATCGCGGAAAAGCTTCCCGAAACAATTCATTGATCTGATTGGGACGGGCAGCCTGTTCCAACAATCCAGCAAGCGGTTGTCTGGTAAGGGGTTTGCCGCCCCACTGATCGTGACCAACTCTGACTTCCGTTTTATTGCCACTCAGCAATTGCATGACGCGGGCATCACGCCCGGCGCGGTTTTGATTGAGCCTGAAGCGCGTAACACGGCGCCCGCGCTGCTGGCCGCTGCGCTTTTTGCGGCACAGACCGATCCCGATGCCCTTATGTTGGCGGCACCCTCGGACCATTATATCACGCAGGCAGATGCATTCTGTGAAAGCGTGCAGCGTGGCGTTCCAGCGGCCAACGCTGGCCAGATTGTCACCTTTGGCATCAAGCCTGACCGGCCAGAGACCGGGTATGGGTACCTTGAGCTTGGCGACAGCCCTGCCAACAACGCACTGCCGTTGAAACGTTTTGTCGAAAAGCCCGAGCTGGCCGAAGCGGAGCGCATGATCAGCGAAGGTGGCTATCTGTGGAACGCGGGTATTTTCATGTACGCCGCGCAAACACTGATCGACGCCTATGCAAGCCACGCTCCCGAGATGCTGAGCCATGTGCAGGCGGCAGTGGATAAAGCACAGCCTGATTTGGGCTTCTTGCGTCTTGACCCGGCGGAGTGGGCCAAATGCGAAGACATCTCGGTTGATTTCGCCATCATGGAAAAGGTCGATAACCTCAGTGTCATTGCACATGAAGGCGATTGGTCTGACCTGGGTGGCTGGAATGCCGTGCACCAGCACGCCGAACGTGACGCGCACGGCGTTGCGCTTCAGGGCAAGGCACATGCCGTTGAGTGCAAAGACACACTTCTGCGTTCTGAGAGCGGCGCGGTGCAACTGGTCGGCCTCGGCCTCGATAACATTGTGGCCGTTGCGATGCAGGACGCCGTACTGGTCGCGGACCGCAGCCGCACATCGACGCTTGGTGATGTCGTCAAGCAAATGCGCAAAGCAGAAGTGCCGCAGGCCGACACCTTCCCAAAGGATCACCGTCCCTGGGGGTTCTTCGAGACGCTGATCCTTTCTGACTCTTTTCAGGTGAAGCGCATCGTCGTGAACCCAGGCGCGGCATTAAGCCTGCAGAGCCACAAGTATCGTTCCGAACATTGGATCGTAGTTGTTGGTACGGCAAAGGTAACGGTTGGCATGAACCAAGACGCGCTCGACGTGAAATTGGTTCAGGCAAACGAGTCTGTCTACATTCCATTAGGTGCGATCCATCGGATGGAAAACCCCGGAGAGACACCAATGGAGTTGATCGAGGTGCAAACCGGCAGCTACCTCGGCGAAGATGACATCATCCGCTATGAAGACGTCTATGCCCGAGGTCAGGGCGCCAAGGGTTAGCGGCTAGTCCAGCAAATCCTTCAGGTAGCTTCCGTATTCGTTCTTCTCGAACATCTCAGCGCGTTTCGAGAGATCAGTTTCGCTGATCCATCCTTGCTCGAAAGCGATCTCTTCCAGTGATCCCGTCTGTAGCCCTTGCCGCTGGGTGAGCGTCCGCACGAAGTTACCGGCGTCCAGAAGGCTTGCATGGGTGCCCGTGTCGAGCCAGGCATAGCCGCGCCCCATGCGTTTGACCCGCAGACTGCCCTCAGCCAGATACATCTCAAGTAACGACGTAATCTCCAACTCGCCGCGTGCGGATGGCTTCACCTGTTTCGCACGGGCAGGTGCATCGGCATCCAGGAAATAGAGACCTGTCACCGCGTAGTTAGATGCAGGGTTTTCCGGCTTTTCAATGATTGTCTGTGCTGTACCCGTCTTGTCAAATCCTACAACGCCATACCGCTCAGGGTCGGACACGTGGTAGCCGAATACAGTGCCACCAGATGTTTGCTGATCAGCGTCGGCCAGCAGCTCAGGCAAACCATGTCCGAAAAAGATATTATCCCCAAGGACCATCGCAGATGGGGCTCCGTCGAGAAAACCCTCAGCGAGAATGTACGCCTGTGCCAGCCCGTCGGGGGAGGGCTGGACAATGTAGGTGATAGACACGCCCCATTGGCTGCCATCACCCAATGACCGTTGAAATTGTGCCTGATCCTGCGGCGTTGTGATCATGGCGATCTCTCTGATCCCGGCCAGCATCAGCACCGAAATCGGGTAATAAATCATCGGTTTGTCGTAAATCGGCAGCAATTGCTTACTGATGCCCATGGTGATCGGGTAAAGCCGCGTGCCGGATCCGCCAGCCAAAATGATGCCTTTGCGTTTCGTCATTTGGTGGCTCCCAAGTCTTTCAGAATGTCAGTGAGGCTCTTGCGCCAGTCGGGACGGTCGATGCCAAAGACTTCTTTGGTCGATGTGCAGTCTAGACGCGAGTTGAGCGGTCTGGCGGCGGGTGTCGGATAATCTGAAGACGGGATACTGCTGACCTCACAGCTCAAACCAGCCCTTGCAAAGATATCCCGTGCAAAGTCAGCCCAGGAACAGTCCGGCACGCCGGAGAAATGGTATGTACCTGTCTTGCCCGGGTCCGCGATCAACTGTAGCGCCATCGCATGGCAAGCCGCTGCAATGTCGCGTGCCGCCGTGGGGCCGCCGATCTGATCGTCAACTACGTTCAAGGCGTCTCGCTCAGCGCCCAAACGCAGCATGGTCTTGACGAAGTTGCTGCCATGCGCCGAGACCACCCATGATGTGCGCAAGATAGCATGGGCTCCTGACGCCGCACGCACCTTTCGCTCCCCTGCCAGCTTTGATCGGCCATAGGCCCCCAAGGGTGCAGTTGGATCGGTAGGTTTCCAAGCTTCCGTGCCGCCCCCTTCAAACACATAGTCCGTTGAAATGTGCACAAACGGAATGGCGAGCGAGGCGCAGGCCCGGGCCATCACACCCGGAGCATCGCCGTTGATCAGCGTGGCGAGCGCCTCTTCCTCTTCAGCTTTATCGACAGATGTATACGCTGCTGCATTTATCACAGCTGTGGGCGTATGGGTATGGATCGCCGACGAACACTGTTCCGGTGCGGTCAGATCCGCCTCTTCCCGTCCGATGCAGACAGTTTCCGGCAGCTTTGCCAGCTCTTGGGCAACTTGACCGGTTTTGCCAATGACCAGAATGGTCACGCCTTGACCCCCAGCCGCTTGCCAACACCGTCACGTTCCTGCAATGCGCGCCACCAGTCCTCATTTTCCAGGTACCAGGTGACTGTCCGCTCCAATCCTTCCTGCAGTGTCACCGACGGGCGCCATCCCAATTCGTTTCTGATCCGTGCGGGATCAATCGCGTAGCGCAGGTCGTGCCCCGCGCGATCCTGAACGAAAGTGATCTGATCAGCATAGGGCGCATTCTTCGGTCGTTTCTCATCAAGGATGCCGCAAATCGTCCGAACCAGATCGATGTTGCGCGCTTCGTTCTCACCCCCGATGTTGTAGCTGCGACCTATTACGCCATTCTGAAGGACCAGAAGCAACGCGTCGGCATGGTCCTCAACGAAAAGCCAATCGCGCACGTTTAGCCCTTCGCCATAAACCGGGATATCCTTGCCCGCGAGAGCATTGAGGATAACGACCGGGATCAACTTTTCCGGGAAGTGGTAGGGGCCGTAGTTGTTCGAACAATTGGTCAGAACGACGGGAAGGCCGTAAGTCTCATGCCACGCGCGCACCAGATGATCGCTGGACGCCTTGGATGCTGAGTAAGGGGACCGGGGATCATAAGGGGTATCCTCGGTAAACATCCCTTCGGCACCCAAAGACCCGTAAACCTCATCAGTCGAGATATGATGGAACCTGAAATCCTCGGGCCTATCGCGCGCGATCCAATAGCTTCGCGCAGCTTCAAGCATGTTGTAGGTGCCCGTTATGTTCGTCTCGATAAAGTCACCGGGACCGTCGATTGACCGATCCACATGGCTTTCCGCAGCCAAGTGCATGACGGCGTCGGGTTGATGCTTAGCAAAGACCGCGTCAAGAGCTGGACGGTCGCGGATATCGACCTGCTCAAAGGCGTAGAGCGGGCTACCGGCCACTTCAGCCACGTTCTCCAAGCAACCCGCGTAAGTCAGTGCATCGACGTTTGCCACAGCATGGCCACGGCTTACTGCCAATCGCACGACCGCAGATCCAATGAAGCCTGCACCACCAGTTACAAGTATCTTCATTGAATGCCCTCAACCGTAAAGGGGCTGTCGAAATCTGTCATACCCGTTGCCTTCTCATCCTTTTCGGACAGGACCGCAGGGCCACTCAACCCCCAGTCAATCCCGATGTCGGGATCATCAAAGCGGATGGCCCCGTCGCATTCCGGCGCATAATAATCGCTGCACTTATAGATAATCTCGGTATCTGGTGCCCGGGTCGCAAAGCCATGCAAAAAGCCTTCGGGTATCAGCAACTGCAAACCGTTCTCCGCCGTCAGTTCGTATCCGACCCACTGGCCAAAGGTCGCGCTGCCTTTGCGCACATCAACTGCGACGTCGAACAGCGCCCCGCGCCCACAACGCACCAGCTTGGCCTGCGCATGTGGGGGCGATTGGAAATGCAGACCACGCACGGTATTGACCGCTGCCGAAACGGAATGGTTGTCCTGCACGAAATCGATGTCGATCCCATGCTCTACCATCTTCCGCCGGTTCCAACTTTCCGAGAAAAACCCGCGCGCGTCTCCAAAACGCGGCGGGCTCAGCAATACCACTCCGGGTAGCTTTGTTTGCGTCACAAAATCCACGGGCCTGCTCCGTCCCCTATCGGCGATCTCTTGGTAGGACACCAATACAGGGGAGGGAACAATTTAACGCCCGTTTCGGGACATTTTCTTGGTTTTCTTTAGCGGTGTTGCCGCCTTATCCGCGTGGTTCGCGCTGAAATTCTATTTGCCCAGCGTAGCCAGCGTGAATGTGCGGTCAGACCCCAGCCGGTTTTCAATGAAGAGCTGCGGCGTGGCTCCTGACGCATCAATCGACAGATTGATCCCGCCTGCCGGGCCTGTGGTGCCGGTCAAAGCGCCGGTGAGATAGTTCAGCGTGCTGGCGGGGGTCGCAAACATCTCACCAAAGTTGTTTGCGCCTGCAAGTGTCCCGGTGATGGCCACCAGTGCAAAATATCCGTCAACGTCCGTTGTCAGCCACATCATGATCCGCGCCGGGTCTGTCCAGGGAATGTCGATGGACCAAGCCGTATCATTCAGAATGTAGACATCCTGCCAGTACGATTGCCCGCTTGGAAACTGGACGCCGCCGGTGCCCGCTTCCATCCGCAACGCTGTGTTGAAGTCACTGCCATTGGGGCTGACCTTAATGGCAAAGTCATCCGATCCTGCGGTCCCCATCTCGGCCCTGCCTGAAAATGCTGTCTGGAACAACAAGCTGGTCGTGTTCCCCGACGCCGCCTTGTTGAGCTTGAGCTGGTGACCAGCGCCTGCGTGGTTGAGCAATGTCGCATCGGCTGAGACCGCCAGCTTGTTGGTGCTGTCGGCCGTCGTTCCAATGCCAACGCCCGGCAGGTTCTGCAGGTTCAACACACCCCCTGTGCCCTGCCATACAGTCCCGTCAAAGCGAACCTCTTCGCCGGTGCCCGCAATATCTGCACGCCAACCCAGCGCAGGCGCAAAAAACTGCCAGGTGCTGTCCACCCAAACTGCCACATTCTGCTCTTGCCCCGCCCAGGCACCCGTTGCTGCATCTGCAACGATATAGCGATCCCCCGCTGCCGGTTGCGCAGGAGGTGCGGCAAGCTGTGTGTCAATCACGCTCAACTGTGTCACAGCGTCAAGGATGCGCAGCGCCTCGTTATGGGTCACGTGCTTTTGTGCCTGGGCTGGCTGTATGTAAGGCAGCGATAGGATGGGAGACGTCTGCGACATAAAAGGTCCTCTGCACCGTTAATGAAAGCCGAATGGGCCGGACCCTGCGGAATTTCGGTAAACATGGCTTGAGCGCCCAGCGCGTACCAACGCAATTTGACGCAACGTTGATCGTTTAAAATTCGCGATATTCGCCCAGAAAGCGCCACTTTCCCGCCGGTGCCTTCCCCTCTTTGACAGTCATATCACCTGCCATCCAAAACGGGAGCGGGCAGATGGTGAGAGCAACATTTTCAAGTCATGGGTCACTCTTCTCAACCGAGGAGTTCGGCCTTGTTGGACTGAACGACATCAAGATCATAGAAGGCGCGCGTGGTCCGATGCTGTTTGCCGCGACGCGTGGCGACGGATGGCTCAGCGCCTATGACCTGGGCAATGACCCCGGCGCCACCTCGCTGGTTCAGCAATGGCGGCTGGCCCCCAATCTGCTGCAGCTTGAAACAACCGATCTGGTGTTGCGCGACGATGGCGGGCCACAGCAACTATTCATGGCCGGTCTCAACGGGAGTGCGCTCTCAGGCGTGCGGCTTGACACTGACGGGCGCGGCAATGCCATCGACGGTGGACTTTCCTACACCGCATCAGGCCGCAATCTAAGCGGTCTGTCCGAGATGGAATTGATCAACGATGGCTCCACCGGTCTTGCAGCCCTGCGCAATGGCGGGTTGGTGAACGTCTCCTTTGGTGCTGGCACCACTCTGAACGTCTCCAACATCTATCAAGGTGCGGCGATGCAGGGTGAGCGGGCCAAGGACATTACGACAACCACGCATGACGGGCAAACCTATGCCTTTGTGACCTACCAAGGCGCGGATACAGTCAGCATGTTCCGGCAGGGTTCAGACGGGCGGATGCAGCATGTCAGCGATGCAAGCTCCGGTGATGGCTTCTGGGTCGACCGTCCGGGTGCGTTGACGGTCACCACGGCTGCTGACGGTCAGCTCTATGTCGTTGTGGCAGGCTCTGGCAGCGACTCACTTACCACATTCTCCGTCACGCCCGCCGGAATGGTCCCTGTAGATCATCTGATCGACAGCCGTGACACGCGGTTTGCGGACGCGAGCCATGTCACCAGCGTCACGCTTGGTGATCAGAACTTCGTGCTCGCCGCAGGTTCTGACAGCGGGGTGAACCTCTTCACCGTCTTGCCGGGCGGTCGTCTTCAACATGTTGACGCCATGCCCGGATCGGCCGACGCGCCTTTGCGCGGGATCACATCGCTGGACGCGATGGCCACGCCTGATGGCATTCGCATGTGGGTCTCGACCGAAGCCGCGCCCTATCTGGCGGAGTTCTCCATCTCCATGCCGAACATCGGCATCAATCTAAGTGCGAGCGCGTCAGGCAGCGCCTTGCAAGGCAGTGTAGGTGACGATGTGCTTGCCGGCGCCAGCGGAGCAGATCAGCTGAACGGGGGGTTCGGCAACGATATTCTGCTAGATGGGGCCAACGCGGATTTCCTGCGTGGGGATGGGGGGCGTGATACTTTTGTGCTGGTGGAAGACGGCGCACGCGATGTCATCCGAGACTTCCAGCTGGGCTTTGACCGGATCGACCTCACTGACTTCAGCCAGATCAGCGGCTTGGGTGGGATGACCTTCACCTCACGCAGCTGGGGTGGGGAATTCCGCATTGGCTCAGAAGTGCTTGAGGTGCGTACGGCCGATGGCCGCAGCCTGCGCGAGCAGGACTTTGACAGCACAAACCTGATCGTCGGGAACCGCATTCAGACAGATCCGGCGCTTTATCCCGGCGGCACGGGCGACCCGCGCCCTGATCCAAATCCCGGATCAACCGCAAATCCCGCAGGGGTAAACCCTGCTGATCTTGCACCCGAATGGCGCGCTGAACCCAGCTTTGCACTGAACCGCTCCAACGGCGACTACGTGGGGACAAACGACGGAGATATCATCTTGTCCGGTGGGCAGAATGATCGTCTGTTTGGCGGCCTTGGCAACGATACAATCCAGTCCGGTGGCGGGGCGGACCGGGTCAACGGCGAAGGGGGCAATGACAGCATTGACGGCGGTGGCGAAAACGATCTGCTGATGGGGGCGGCCGGTTTCGATACGATCAACGGCGGGGATGGCCATGATACAATCTCTGGCGATACCTTCGCTGATTCACTGACAGGGGGCGGCGGCAACGACATCTTGCTGGGCGGCGACGGGTTCGATCAGATCGACGGTGGCGCGGGCAATGATCGCGTTTGGGCGGGTTCTTCGCCCGACCGTGTGTTCGGCGGTGATGGCGACGACTGGTTGAGCGCTGGGAGTAATTTCGGGTTCAGCGTGGACGGGGTCTTTGGCGAAGGCGGAAATGACACACTCTTTGGGAACGCAGGCTTTGATCTGTTGAATGGGGGAGATGGGGATGACGTCCTTGATGGCGGACACCAGTCCGACAACCTCTATGGCGAAGATGGCAATGACATCCTCTTGGGAGATCTCGGATTCGACCGCCTGTTTGGTGGGCGCGGCAATGACCAGCTTTATGGGGGTGAGGCGGGCGACGGGCTCTTCGGTCAGGAAGGCGATGATACCATGTGGGGCGGCGAGGGTGATGACCGTTTCTTTGGCGGGCAAGGCAACGATATCATCGACGGCGGCACCGGGAATGACACGGTTTACGCCGACGCGGGTTTTGACACCGTGATTGGCGGCGAAGGTGATGATTTGCTCTTTGGCAGCTTCAATGCGGATGAGTTCGTTTTTGAAGGCAACCACGGAAATGACACCATAGGTGACTTCGACGCCTTCAACGCAAACGAGGTTCTGGATTTCTCCAATCTGGTCGGTTTCTCGAGGTTTAGTGATGTGGTGAATGCAGCAACGCAATCCGGTCAGGATGTTGTGATCAACACAGGTGGCGGAAACTCGATCCGGCTGAGGAATGTCAACCTTGAGGACCTCGACGAAAACGATTTCGTCTTCTGAGCATCGCTTTGCTAAGCCGCCGTGTCCAGTTGATCAAAAACCTCATCAAGAAATCCAGAGAACGCAGACGCCTGATCTGCAAAGCTGGAGACCGGCCAAACAGGATGTTCGCGCTGCCCTGATTTCAATACGTCATCGATGCGCGCTCTTAATGTTTTGGATGGTGCACCGATGGGGATCAAATCGTCCGGTGCCACCGCCGCATGCTCAACCGTCCCGCCACTGTCAGTCTGGATCACACGAATTCCCCGCGACAGCGCTTCCCGAATTGCAAGGCCAAAGGTTTCTTTCCACTGCGACATGAACAGCAGCACATCAATCTCGGCATAAAATTCATCCATGGTCTCTTGTGTGAATCTTGGATGGATCGTCCACTCTCCACGCATTTTCCTAAGATCACTTGGGTCCCACCAGGCATCCTCCAGACCGCCGTCCACAACAAGTCCTCGAAAGTCTGCTCTACCGATCTGGCGAAACGCCTGCTGGACCTGGGTCCACCCTTTGATGTGCGATGGTCCGCCAATATATCCAAAGCTCACCCTGCCATCCCGTCTGCGGCGCCGCTCTTGTTTGGCCCAGAATGATTTGCCGGGGAGGCGGACACCGTTTGTCCAGACAACACCACGACCCGGCGCAAAACCAGAGGCTTCGCTCAAGTCCTTGGCGAACATGCTGGGATAGGTGACAAGAGCCACTTTCGCACCGATTTGCTGAAGATGGTCAAAGCGCGTCTTGGCCGCCCAGTAATTCTCGGCGCAGCCTTTGCATTTCTCAATGCTGACGGGGTTCTGACCGCAGTACCGTTCATCAATGCGGACCATGAACTGACGTTCGCAAAGCCACCAGAAGTCATGAACACTCAGCACAACTGGCACGGCACAAGCTTCCGCCGCTGTGACAACCCCTGTCCCTATTTCCTGAATGCAATGCGCATGAACCAGATCAGGCTCCAACGCGCTGATCAATTCCGCAAGGCGCGCGGTAATTTCCGGATTGTTGTACATCTCTGCATAGCTGCGCCGTTCAGGAACATTGATGAGATAGTTGGCGATCCCGTTCTTCTGGCTTTTGATGACCGCGTAAGGTGAAAGGTCGGGTCTGGCACAAAGCGAAACCGCAGTGACCCGGTACCCACCCTGCGCGATCAGAGCCTGGGCCACCTGCTCTGCCACGACTGTCGCACCGCCGTAGCTGAAGGGGGCAAAGAATACATTTGCGACAAGGATATGGCGTTCGTTCATGCCTCAACCCAGTCAATCAGCTCTGGTGCGATGATGTGGGATTGGTCAGATTCTTTCCAACGGCATTCAAGGTTTCTTCGTGCAGCCCTGCCCATGTCTTGCGCCCCTCTTGGGTCGGCTGCAATCGCGCGCAGCGCTTCCAGCCAACTTTCGCTATCAGATGCTACAAAGCCCGTATCTCCTGAGCGTACCAGCTTGGGCAGGTCACCGACTGATGCCACAATGGATGGCACGCCCACAGCACAGGCATCAATGACCCTGACCGCGCTTTTGCATCTGTTGAAAGTATCATCGCATAGCGGCATCACTGCGCAATCTGCCTCTCTCAAAGCGGAGAGGTAGCGTTCATAGCTAGAGAATTTCACGGTTTCCACGCGCTTTTCCAACGCGTCCGGCAGATGGCTCAGGTCGAAATGCCCAATCAGCATCAGTCGCCTGTTAGGCTGCTCAAGCACGAAATCGGTCAGGGGTGTAAGTATCTCCTTCAGGTCCACCTCGTGACCCTGCGAGCCGCTGGCGAATGCCACGCGAAAGATGCCATCGTCGGCTGATAAATCCCTCTGAACCGCCTGCCCGGCCTCCAGCGTGTCTCTATCTGCAAAGTTCCGCCTCACAAAAATCGGACGGTTCGTGTAAAGGGCCGCGTGCGCCTGCATGCCTGGTGTGGAGACCGATAGAACATCCGCGCCGTTCATCATGTTGAGGTACTTTGGCGCTTCACCCATAAAGTGAGCCTTCATATTCGGGTCAAGCGCCTCCATGTTCCGGTAGGTTTCGTAAGCCGAGACGGAGAACAGCGGGTCGTCGAGATCATAGAGGATGGGCAGCCTCAGACGTCGCGCCTCATATCGCAGCATGTCTGAAGCCGGACCGGTCTGCAGCCGATACTCCATCAAATGTGTCGCGTGCTGCATGATACGGACCGCTCGTGGGATATCCTGATAGTGAGCAAACTCGAATTCGACACCCCGACCACGCCAAAACGTGGCAAGCTGTTCAACGCGATACTTGCGGCATTGCGGCAGGTTGAGATCAGCAATCATCGCGATCTGACGCCGACGTCGGTTGACTGCGGGATTTTGCGGGATGTGAAACGCGTCTGCGCGCGCCAGTGATTGCCAAACACCGTTCAGGTACTGATCAGGCACATTTTTCCGACGTGCTTGAGGTCTGCTCAGGATACTTGGCCTGAACCCGCTAACCCGGCGAAAAGCATACCCGGAAGCCCGCCCGGTCGCCCGCAATAAGCCGTCACTTCGCGCGACCATACCGAAGCGGCGGATCATCGGCACCAAGGGTATTCGTGTCACGCGGCTTTCCTCCATACGCTCGATGAAGGCACGATAGATGCGGGGGACTTAAGATAATCTGAACTGTTTTAGTTTGTTCTGCTGCAAACACAGATGACCCAATCAGTCCACATATCAAAGCTGCCTCAAGTCACCATTCTGATGGGTGTCTTGAACGGTGCGACCTACCTTGGCGCGCAACTTGCCAGCATTGCTGCGCAAACTCATCGAAACTGGCAGCTGGTCTGCAGCGATGACGGGTCGAGCGATGCCAGCAAGGACATCCTTGCGCGCTTTGCGCAGGAGCATCCTGGAAAAATCATCGTGCAGGATGGGCCGCGGGCCGGGTTTGCAGCAAACTACATGAAGCTTATCTCGGACCTCGCGCCGGACGTTGGCCATGTCTGTTTTGCCGATCAGGACGACATCTGGTCACCCGACAAAATCGCGTTGGCCCTAGAAGCATTGGAGGAAGACCAAGCAGAACTATTCTGTGGGAGGGTACTCTACTGGTACGCTGACACCGGCTTTCAGATTCCATCCAGAGCTGTCCGACGCCCATGCCACCTGCGAAATGCGTTGGTTGAGAACGTGGCATCCGGCAACACCATCCTGCTCAGCCCAGCCGCCGCACGTTTGGCCCGAACTGCGGCGCGGCGAACAGGCGCGGTGTTTGCTCACGATTGGTGGCTTTACCTCTTGATAACCGCGACGGGAGGGAGGGTATATTTCGACAACGGTCCGCCACAGGTTTTGTACCGGCAACACCATAACAATCAGATTGGTGCGGGGCACGGGTGGCGCGCGCAATGGGAACGCAAAAGGTCTGTGATGCGAGGCGCGTTTGCGCACCGGATCGCACAGAACCTTGCCGCCCTCGCTCAGGTCGAGGACCTGTTGACGCCTCATGCTGTTGCGACCATCGCCGGTTTTGCTGACGCGCGGCAGTCTGCAAGCTTTGCACGCCTGCGCCGCCTTCAAGCGATCCGGCCATATCGTCAGCATTGGCAAAGCAACCTGGGCTTCTGGGGGGCCGCCTGTCTTGCCCGCATCTAAAAGGAAACCACAGATCGTTCTGATCGGTGCGGATGGGCGCGTGTCAGGTGTTCCCCGTCACATCGGCCATCTGACCAGAGCGCTGCTTCCCGATTATGATGTCACTGTTATCAGTGATGTTGACCAAGGTGGATTTCATGATGCCCGCGCTGCGGGCGCGCGTCATCTTGTATTGCAGGGTCTGAACAACACCCTGTCTCCAAGTCGGCTTTTGCGACTGGCACTGCGTCTTCGCAAGGTTCTGCAACGTGAACCTGCAGACCTCATCTGGGTGCATGCGCGCCTGCCAATGCTGGTCCTACGCATGATGCTGGCCCTACGTATCTGGCGACCTGGAAGCCCCGTTGCCTTCACCTACCACGGCATGCCATTCGGACCGGGATTTCATCCGTTTGTTCATACGGTCGGAAAAGGGTTTGAACGCCTTTTGACGGCAACTTGCCCTGCACACCACCTTGTCTTCCTCAACGACAGAATGGCCGGTCGGTTTGCGCTTGAGATCAATGCGAAGCCGATTGACAGACATAACGTGTATATCCTGCCGAATTGTTCCGATCTACGGCCTCTGCCCCGACGACGAGCCGACAGCACCCGACGACTGGTGATGACCGGGCGAACGGGACGGCAAAAGGACTACGCTTTCGCCGCAAAACTTATGGCGTTGCTGCCCTCAAACTATCGCCTCATTCTTTGCGGGCCTGGCACGGACAGCCTTAGGTACCAGCGGAGGATTGCAGCGCGTATTGCGCCTGATGCCTTTGCCCGTATCACGTTTTGCGGCCCTCTGAGCGATATCCGAACCGCCCTGCAAAACGCTGACGCTTATCTGCTCACTTCCCGCTACGAAGGGACGCCAATCGGGACGCTCGAAGCGTTCGAAGCTGGTTTGCCGGTGATCCTACGTGACTTTGCAGGTGCCTCTGATCTGATATCCAAACACCCATGCGGTCTCTTGATCCGCTCAGAAACACTGCGGTCTGATGCAGGACAGATCGACGAACTGATCACCCGGTTTCAGCGATACGAAACGACTCTCACTGCCGCGACCCAGGATGTTTGGCGTGAAATCTGGTCACCCGAAGTCTTCAACAAGAATGTTCGGGGACTCGTGTCGTCCATCCTTAATCACGGGGCCCAACCTGTCCAAGGTTTTGGTCATGATGGTCAAGTGCAGCATCCAGATCATCGTAGAAATGCAGTTGCCCGTGCTCCAGCACGGCCGCCATGCTACACAACCGCTTCGCCATTGGTGGGGAATGGGTCACAACAACTGCCCCGGCCTGTTCCCGCCGCGCATCAAAGACCTGAACACTCTTATGACGAAAGGCCCCATCCCCCACAGATGTGACCTCATCCACCAGATAGGTGTCAAAGGGGATACCCATTGAGACGCCGAAAGACAGCCGCGACTTCATCCCGGCTGAGTAGGTGCGCAGTGGCATCCTGAAATGGCCGCCAAGTTCGGCAAAATCTTCCACGAAATCCACAAGGCAATCGCTGTCGACGCCGTAGAGCCGTGCCACAAAGCGCGTGTTTTGCGCACCGGTGAGGTCAGGATGAAAGGACCCCTGAAATCCCACCGGATAGGAAATGCTACCCGTTGACAAAACCCTGCCAGAGGTGGGGCGGATTGTGCCTGCAATCAGCTTCAGAAGTGTGCTCTTGCCAGCGCCGTTGCGCCCCAGCAATGCGACGCTCACACCGCTGGGAAAGGTCGCATTGAGGTTTTGAACAATGACCTTCTTTCCTTGTCGGGTGGGAAAAACCTTTGTGAGGTCTTTCAACCTGATCATCAGCTACGGTCCCGGAGGGAGTAGAAGACAAGGCAAAGCACGCTCCAGGAAAAGAAGCAGAAGGCGCCCAACAGGACGATGATCTTTGCGCGTTCCGGATACTCGGCCTTCTGCGCCAGTGTGGGTTTGACGTGCGCGGCCAGATACCGGCTCTGCTTGCGCACCTCGGCCAGTGCCGCATCATGGGCCGCCAATGCAGCGGTATAGGCGGTCTCTGAAAACTCCCGGTCAACAATCAATCCCTCATATTCACCAACAAGGTTCGCGAAGGCCTCACCGTTTTCATCCTCATCACCCAACCCAAGGTTTCGCCGCTCAGAGGCGATGCGTCCACGAATGACCTCAATCCGTCGGTTCGCCTGGGTGATCCGTGGGTCATTCTGCCGCGTCGTATCCACCAGCAAGTCGGCATTGATCAACGCTTCGGCCAACTGCTCTTGCAAAGTGACCAGAAGGCCCATCTGGTTCTGCGTATCAATGCTTGGATCGACGATCTGCGTACGATTTCGAAACTGGGTGAGGGCGCGCCTCGACGCCTTCAGACGCTCTACTGCATTTTCCAGTTCTTCCCGCGTGAAGCGGATTGAATCTTCCTGAGCAATCCGCGACAGGCTGTTGATCATCGCCGCGCATTCGGCCAATACAGCCTCTGCCACACGCAGTGCATCTTGCGGATCAAACGCCAGCACCTCCAGATCAATCAGCCCTGTCCCGCTGTCGTAAACAACCGATATTTTGCGTGCCCAATGGGCTTGCAGATCCTCGATTGTACCTGCCGGATCAAAAGCGAATACCGGATCCTGTTCGGCACTCACACGCGCCCAAATTTGCCGCAAATCCACTTGCGCATCGACTCGCGACACCAACTCCTGGCTCGACAAAAAGGCAAAGAGAATATCCGTATCGGAAGAGCTTGACCCCGACAGCTCCGTGATTCCGCCCAAGAGCTCGATGGCGGATGACTGCTGCTCCGTCCGCACAGAAAACGCCACGCGCGAAGCAAACTGATCGGCCGCTCTGGTCCAAAGGTAATGGCTTGCCAGAACGAGAGGCGCGATCACAAAAACCACGAAGCTGACCATCAAGAACCGGTGCCGCGTGCGCGGTCGCGCAGGTCGCGCGGGTGGCTTGACCCTAAACCTGGGTATGTGCGCAACAGGCGATGGCGCTTTCGCAAGGTCAGATCGATGCATTGCGTTTGCCTGTTGTCCGACAGCGTCCGCTTCGTTGAGGCGCACCGACGCCTCTGTCAGATTAAGATGCCGGACCCCAGCGGCATTCGTTGTTTGATGCGCAAGTCTGTCCGCCATCATCCTTAACTTTTTAGTGGCATTTGTCTCAGACTATCCCGGGCAAGGTTAATTCCTGGTGTCTTCCAAACCGCGAGGTTCTCTGCTTTGCCCTTTTCGACCACGACCGCAAAAAGGCTTAGAAACCAGCGCGCCCGCTGGGCCACGCCCCGCGCCATTGGCGCCCTTATTTTACGAGAGATCTCGACGACCTATGGCCGCTCACCCGGGGGATACGTCTGGGCAATCATGGAGCCCGCAGCTGGCATCGCGCTTCTCACATTGGTCTTTTCCATCGGGTTTCGCACGCCGCCACTGGGCACGAGTTTTGCGCTTTTCTATGCTGCAGGCATTCTGCCTTTGATGATGTACACCGACATCTCGTCCAAGCTGGCGCAGACCGTGCAATTCAGCCGCGCTCTGCTGACCTACCCAAGGGTCACCTTTCTTGACGCGCTGATCGCCCGTTTTGTGCTGAACCTGCTGACGCAGTTAATGGTGCATTTCATCCTGCTCGGGTTCATTCTGGTCTACCTCAAACCGACAACCACGCTCGACTTTTCAAAGATCGGCCAGGCCTATCTGCTTACCCTCTCGCTCGCGCTTGGGATTGGCACGCTCAACAGCTTTCTGACCCTCGCCTTTCCAGTCTGGCAAACGGCATGGGCCATCTTGAACCGACCACTCTTTCTGATCTCCTGTGTTTTCTTCATCTTTGAAAGCGTTCCGCAGCCCTATGCCGACTACCTCTGGTTCAACCCCATCGTTCACATTGCAGGATTGATGCGGGACGGGTTCTATCCCTTCTATAAGCCAACCTATGTATCAGTCGCATACCCGCTGATGATCAGTCTGGGATCAGCGTTGGCGGGTTTGCTCCTGTTGCGTCGCTATCACAGGGACATGTTGGACAAATAATCGATGGGCCGCATCGGTTGCGGCAACCGATGTTGAGACGAGAACCAAGATGTTTCAAACGACGGTGGTCATACCCAGACCCCAGGTGGCAGGGATGTTGTATCCTTCCGCCGCAACTTCCTCTGCAATTCGTCGGACATCTTTTTCGACCAGTTCCGGAAAGAAGTCAGGCATTGGATGTCTGACGCTTTCCGTTACGCGCCGGTCCAGCAGGTCTTGAGGATAGTCAAACGATGGTATCTCAAGGAACGTTTCGATCTCGCGCAACGTGGCACGCTGGTTGGCATGTAACTCTTCATAGAAGAGGACTTTCAGCGTCTCTGGCGGGAGCCCGCCACGCAGATTGCGCAGGATTTTTCCGTACTCCGCATTTACCCAGACATGCGGCTGCCGAATGAAAGCAAGATACTGATCAGGCGACCATGTCTCTAACCTGTTGAGATGCCCGGAAAGCTGGAGATGGAACTTCGTATGGCTCCACAACCGTTTCACCGGGTCACGCATCGTGAAGAGGACCCGCAGCCTATGGCATTTCGCAGCGACTTGCGGCCAAGCCTCTTTCGGCAATTGCGCATTCAGATTTGAAAAGTCGCAAGCATAGACCTCATGATCACGCAGTTGAAAGAGGTGGCGATACCAATAGTCGTCGACCGGTCGGTCCAGATAGGCACTGACCCAATGCAAATTGGCCCGCACCGCATCTATATTGGCCTTCTCGGGGTCAAATCGGAACAGATATCGATTTCTTGCTTCACGCAGGCGATAGGTTTCTGTCAGCTGGTTTGGGTTCACAAAGCGGTGGTAGAAGTAGTGAATTTCCTTTTCCATCGCGAAGTGCAGTGCAGGATGACGCGCCAGCACCGCATAGAGCCAGGTCGTCCCCGCTTTCATCGCGCCAACGCTGAGAAATAGATTGGAGAAAAGGGGCTGATCAGCCATCCGCCCGCCACGCATGTCGTTCAGATAGGGCCAGAATGGCGCCCCGATAAATGCGGTGGTAGATTGGCCGCTTGAAATGGTTCAAATCTATCAGATCGTCGGCGGTGTGGATGTAATCAGCGGGGTCCATCAGCGTTACATTCTCAAAATCTTTCGCAAGCACCCGCAAGACCGCGTTCTGCCTTGCGTGATGGGGGTGATTGGGCAAGGCCGCGTTCTGAAAGTGCCGTGGTCCCCGCTCGTTCGCCAAGACGATCACTACATCTGCTTCGTTTGGCACCATGCTCAAGATATGCGCGTATCTCGCCTGCATCTCTGCGTCGCTCAACAGCCCTTCATGCTCGTACTCGGTGCAAAGTGTTTTCAGACGTGCGCGCTGCGCATCTGTTTCTGCCACCGCTTCCCGCAACTCATGCTTCGCAATCAGATTATGATGCTGCGCGCCCACCAGCCAATACGGCACGCGCAGATCGGTATCCCTGCTGCGGTAAACCGGTACATCGGCATCTGCCCAGAAACTGAAGAGATAAAGTTCGCGGCCCCCCGCACTCTCAAGTAATTCGCTATCAAAATCACTCTCACCATACCCCAACCGGGCGGCTGCGCGTATCTGGGCATCTGTCAGCGTCTCGCCTAACGCGGGCATCAGAAATGCCGTATGATCCCGCCGCAGCATCTGTCCGTTGCGCGGTGCGTTGAACTCCTCAACTACTTCTGTTCCGTGCATGCCGAAATAGTGCATTAAGCTTGCCAGATCACAGCCACCTCTCGCGAATATGCGGTCGTAGGTCAGCATTGGTGACGCTGCGGGCTGTTCTACATCTTCAATAGGTGCCGGGGTGATCCAATCGACTTGCACCGAAGTATCTTTCGGGTCGGTCAACACCTCACCAACCACATTCAATTCTGGCCGCCCAAAGAACGCATAAGCCCAATGCTCAACAAACATGTTGAGTGTGCGGCAGGAGAAACAGAAGTGGACCAGGCGCCGAACATTGTGCATCCGGCGGGTCAGGTAAAAACCGACAAATCCATAGTCACCGAAGTCATCCTTGACCCGGATCAGCGCGGCATCGGTTGTGTTATGGGCAAGTAGCGCGCGCAGTTCGGTCCGGGCCGCATCCATGTCTTCGGGCAATCGACTTTTGGTGAAATTGAGCTGGTTCGTTCTATTGATCAACTCGATTGCCCGGTCGAGATGCGCTTCGACGTCATGTTCGATGTATGCTCTGACATTGGAGGTTCGAAGAAACGCGACCGCATCTCCGGCCAGCTCCTTGACCGCGGATGCTTTGCGTTCATTCAGCTTGTATTGCGCAAGACGGGTCAGCTGGGGATCAGGTTTCCCTCGGAACTGTGACATTTCGCAAAGCGACCCAATCACCTCCGGAGTCGCCGTATTGAGACCCGGGCACATATGCGCCGCCTGGGCCAAGTTCATCGGGTTGTCATCTAGGAACAGGACGGAATTGGCACGCAACCCAATCTGCCGGAGCATTGCCGCGATACGCGGACCCTTGGGTGTCCAGTCGACGCTGGGAAATATGAAGTAGTCCCAGAGGCCGCGATCCCGCAACACCGTCTCAACCTCGACTGGATCGTTCTTGGAACAGATGGCAGACATGATTCCTCGCCTTGCAAGACGGATCACCAAATCATGGTTTTCCATACGGTACCGTATGCCACCTTCGGTTAAAGTCCCGCGCCAGAAGGTCTCGTCCAAATCCCAGATCACCAGTCGGATATCTTCAGAGAGCGACAGGCGGTCCTGATGAAGCGCGGCCATCCCCATTCTACAGCTTCCTCAAATAGCCATTGGGATTGGTCGTGGCGTTCCGGCCAAACATGTCGCAGTAGCTTGTATCGATCTCATAGACACCCGGGTTCTGGGACAGATAGGTGTCCAAAGCGCGGCTGGGGCCGCCGTCAAACCGGTCAGCCAGGTCAAGCTCTGCCAGAACGCTGTCTTCCATGATTAGATACTCGCCTGACCTCAGATGCGCCTCCCCAAAGGCGAGAACACCCATGCAGGCCTCATAAGTGTGCGCGCTGTCTTCTGAGAGGATCCACGGTCGCGGCAAATCAAACAGGCCGTTCCTGTCGAAAGCATCCTCCAGCGCCAGAACATCGCCTTCGACAAAGCGGATACCCTCAAATCGCGTGTCCGCTTCGGGCGGTGCGCGGTCAATCGACACGACCTGCGTGTCGAAGCCATACATCCTCATCATATCGCGGAACATCATCGCCGACCCGCCGCATTTCGTTCCAATCTCGATGAAGGATCCGGGCGCGACCGCGTGGATCAGATGGAGGTACAATGCGATGTCGATGGGTGACTTGTTACACATCACATCGCGATAATGGTACTGCATCACCCCGTGATGGTAAGCGCCCAACTGTGGTCGCGTGAACGGTGTCTTGAACGAACGGATCATTCTCTGCCTTTGTGCTGCGCAACCTTGGCGGAATACGACCTGACGGGCCGCTTTCTGCCTCTCTGTTCTGTGCGCAAACCGGTAAACAAGGGCTTAAGAGCAGCCACATTTTCCGGATAGCATTCCAGCCCATTCCGCATAATGTCGCTGCGGGAATACGACCAAAGGACTCACTCATGCATTTCGGTCTCAGTGAAGAGCAGGAGATGATCGTCTCCACCGTTCGGAGCTTCGTGGAAAAAGAGATTTACCCCCATGAAGCGGAGGTCGAACGCAGTGGTCAGGTGGCCCCCGAGTTGGGTGAGGCGATAAAGCAGAAGGTGATCGACCTTGGCTTTTATGCCTGCAACTTCCCGCAGGAGGTTGGCGGCGCGGGCCTCTCACACCTTGATTTCACGTTGGTTGAGCGCGAACTCGGGCGCGGCTCCATGGCGCTGACGCATTTCTTTGGCCGCCCCCAGAATATCCTGATGGCCTGTAACGATGAACAGCGTGAACGTTACCTTCTGCCAGCCGTACGCGGCGAACGCATGGACGCGCTGGCGATGACAGAACCTGATGCGGGTTCAGACGTGCGTGGCATGAAATGCACAGCCGTCAAGGATGGCGGCGACTGGGTGGTGAATGGCTCCAAACACTTCATCTCTGGCGCGGAGCACGCGGATTTCTTCATCGTCTTCATCGCCACCGGCGTCGATGAGACCCCGAAAGGACCAAAGAAGCGCATTACCACGTTTCTGGTAGATCGCGGCACGCCCGGCTTTGAAGTCCGAGATGGCTACAACTCGGTCAGTCACAAGGGTTACAAGAATTGCATCCTCTACTTCGACAATTGCCACCTGCCAGATGCACAGGTGCTGGGCGAGGTTGATGGCGGCTTTGCCGTGATGAACGAATGGCTCTACGCTACCCGGCTTACGGTCGCTGCCTTCTCTGTAGGCCGCGCGCGCCGCTGTTTCGACTACGCGCTGAACTACGCAGCAGAGCGCAAGCAGTTTGGCCAGCAGATTGGCAAGTTCCAAGGCGTCAGCTTTCAGATCGCCGACATGATCACCGAAATCGACGCTGCCGACTGGCTCACACTTGCCGCTGCATGGCGGCTTGATCAAGGGTTGCCCTCCAACCGCGAGATCGCGAGCGCCAAGGTCTATGCCTCTGAGACGCTCGCAAAGGTCACCGATACCACCCTGCAGATTTATGGCGGTATGGGCCTGATGGACGACTTTCCCATCGAACGCTTCTGGCGCGACGCAAGGGTCGAACGCATATGGGACGGCACCTCGGAGATTCAGCGCCACATCATCTCGCGCGATCTATTGCGTCCCTTAGGCGCATGACGCCCAATCTGTCGCGCCTGCTGCGTCCTAAAACCATCGCCGTCATCGGTGGCGGGACGTGGTGCACAAACGTGATCGACCAATGCCGCAAGTTCGGCTTCACAGGTGATATCTGGCCAGTCCACCCGACGCGGGACCAAATCGCGGGGCTGGCCGCCTACGCCGACATTGGCAGTCTCCCTTCCGCGCCGGACGCCAGCTTCATCGGTGTGAATCGAAGCGTCACAATAGACGTCGTCAAGGGTCTGGCAACCGCGGGTTCGGGTGGCGCCGTCTGTTTCGCCTCAGGATTTTCCGAGGCTGCCGCAGAAGACGGCGCGGCGGAGGATCTGCAAAAGGCCTTGGTTGACGCAGCCGGACAGATGCCCATCCTGGGGCCAAACTGCTATGGCTTCATCAACGCCCTGGACACTGCGGTTTTGTGGCCTGACCAGCATGGATGCACACCTGTTGATCGCGGCGTGGCGATCCTCACGCAAAGCTCCAACATCGCCATCAATCTCACGATGCAACAGCGCGCGCTGCCCGTTGCCTATGCCATTGCCTGTGGAAACATGGCACAGACCAGCCAGGCACAGATTGCCCGCGCCTTGCTGGAAGACGACCGCGTGACAGCCATCGGATTGCATGTGGAAGGTTTTGGGAACGTAACCGAGTGGGAGATGCTGGCGCGCGACGCCTATGCCAAAGGCGTGCCCCTTGTGGTTCTCAAGGCGGGCGTTTCAGAACAGGCACGTGCGGCCACAGTATCGCACACCGCGTCCCTTGCCGGATCAGATGCGGGTGCACAGGCACTCCTGGATCGTCTCGGCATCGCCCGCGTCACCTCGCCAACCATCCTATTGGAAACCCTCAAGCTCCTTCATTGCACAGGGCCACTGGCAGGCAACTGCCTTGCATCGATCAGCTGTTCTGGCGGCGAGGCAAGCCTGGTTGCCGACATGGCGACCACCCGCGATCTGAAATTCCCTCCGCTCAAGCCCGAACAGGAGAGCGCCCTGCGCGACGCGCTTGGCCCCATGGTCGCCCTCAGTAATCCGCTGGACTACCACACCTATATCTGGGGCGACGTCGAGCGTATGACTGCGGCGTGGTCCAGCATGTGTGGTGCTGGGATCGATCTGACGCTGAGCGTGGTGGACTATCCCACTACCGATGACAGCGCCTGGCGCTGCACCGTGGACGCGGCACTGGCCGTTCACAGCCAAACGGGCCGCCCCTTGGCCATTGTATCCAGCCTTCCGGAATTGATGCCACAAGACACTGCAGCGGAACTGATGGCGGGAGGTGTCATACCGCTCTGTGGCCTCGAAGAGGCCCTCGCCGCAGCCGAAGCAGCCGCACGCATCCGCCCGCCCAAGGACATGGCTGTCTCCCCGGCCCCTGCCCTGGTCGCGACACGGACATTGACAGAGGCAGAGGCGAAAGTCCGCCTTGCCCGGCACGGTGTCGTGGTGCCCTGGCACTGCCGGTACGACGTGCTGCCAAGCGGCATCGAGCCGATCACAGACCCAGAAAACGCGCACTGTGATGACGCATTTCATTCGGAACTCTACGCCATCAAGGGCGAAGGCATGGCCCACAAGTCCGAAGCCGGGGCCGTCCGCCTTGGTATTGCAGCAAGCGACTGGGAGCAAACCGCACGCGAGATCGGCACATCGACGGTCTTGATCGAATCTATGATCACCGGCGGCGTGGTAGAACTGTTGGTTGGCATCACCCGCGACCCGGCCCATGGGTTTGCCCTCACACTGGGGGCCGGTGGCGTCTTGACGGAGATTCTGCGCGATACTGCCACACGGCTCTTGCCTGTCACGGCAGAAGATGTTGACGAGGCGCTGCAGTCCCTCCGCATCTATCCCCTGCTGAAGGGCTTTCGCGGCAAACCCGCGGCGGACCTGTACGAAATCGTTAAGGCGGTTCTGGCACTGCAGGACTATGTCTTGTCTGGCCCGGACGATATTGCCGAGGTCGAAATCAACCCGCTTATATGCACCCCTGACCAAGCTGTTGCAGCCGATGCGCTGATCATTCTGGGAGATCCGAAATGACCGACACCCCCATCAAGACCCGCCGCGAAGGCGCGATCCTTGAAGTGACACTCGACCGTCCCAAAGCCAATGCCATCGACCTTGCGACCTCCCGCATCATGGGTGAGGTGTTTCGCGACTTCCGCGATGACCCCGACCTGCGCGTTGCCATAATCACCGGCGGGGGCGAGAAATTCTTCTGCCCCGGCTGGGACCTCAAGGGTGCCGCTGACGGCGATGCTGTAGACGGCGACTACGGCGTTGGTGGCTTCGGCGGCATTCAAGAAATGCGCGATATGAACAAGCCGATCATCGCCGCCATCAACGGCATCTGCTGCGGCGGCGGGCTTGAACTGGCGCTCTCCGCCGACATGATCGTCGCCGCCGATCACGCCACCTTTGCCCTGCCGGAAATCCGCTCCGGCACCGTTGCCGATGCAGCCTCAGTCAAGCTGCCCAAGCGCGTCCCCTACCACATCGCCATGGAGCTTTTGCTCACCGGCCGCTGGTTCGATGTCGAGGAAGCCAAAGGCTGGGGCCTCATCAACGAGATCACGCCTGCCGATCAATTGATGGATCGCGCATGGGAACTTGCCCGCCTTCTGGCCTCCGGCCCACCGCTGGTCTACGCCGCGATCAAGGAAATCGTCCGCGATGCCGAAGACAGCAAGTTCCAAGACAGTATGAACCGCATCACCAAGCGGCAGTTGCCCACGGTCGACACGCTTTATGCGTCCGAAGACCAGATGGAAGGCGCAAGGGCTTTCGCGGAGAAGCGGGACCCGGTGTGGAAGGGTAAATGATCTGGTAGCGCCATTACAAACGCCGACGGTCTTCTACCTCCCCTCATGAAGCGCGTTCGAGTTTGGGGCCGGTGCGCCAACCTGTTCTGTCTTGGTCTGCATTAAGCCAGTCGAACGGATTGCACCGCTTCTTTCACCGCCGCCTCGGTCAGTTCGAGGTCCTCTGCCGTGATGGCAAGCGAAGGATAAAGCTTGCCCGGCGACTTGAACACGCCGTTGTGGCGCAGACTGGCGTTGTAAGTGGCGTTCCGGGCGGGATCATCATGCATCGCCGTCCTGTAATCCCGGCAGGGGCTATCGGTAAAGATGACATCAAAGAGGGTCTCATCACCGCAAATCTGATGCGGAATTTCAGCCTCTGTCAGCGCATGCCTCTGCATATCCTGAAGGGTGCGGCCAAGATTTCGCAAGCGATCATAGGTCCCCTCCCGCCGCAGCACTTCCATCGTCTTCAGACCTGCTGCAGCGGCAATGGGGTTGCCCGACAGCGTCCCAAGCTGCATCAGCCATCCGTCGCTCCCGACAGCAGATTTGTCGAAATGCCGCATGATCTCGGCGTTCGCACCCAGTGCCGCCAAGGGAAAACCGCCGCCAATGATTTTGCCCAAAGTGCAAATGTCCGGCGTCACGCCATAACGTTCCTGTGCCCCGCCATAGGCCAGTCTGAACCCGGTGACGATTTCGTCAAAGATCAGCAGAACATCATGCTTGTCGCATAGATCACGCAGCCCCTGCAGATAGCCCGGCTCGGCTGGTACGATCCGCTGCAAGGGCTCCGCGATGATCGCAGCAATGTCTTGATGTTCAGTCAGAAGCGCCTCGACCACTGCAAGATCATTAAATGGCGCGATCAGCATCTGATCGGCAACCCCCAGCGGGATGCCCGCACTGTCTGGTACTGCCTGGGGGAAGTTCACTCTCCGCTCGGGGGCGAGGCTCATCTGGGCCTCGGCACTCATACCGTGATACCCGCCTTCGAACTTCAGGATTTTGTTCCGACCCGTGTAAGCACGGGCAAGGCGCATAGCATACATGTCAGCCTCACCGCCTGACGCGACAAAGCGGACTTGCTCGCAACATGGCACAGCGTCGACAATGGCCTCCGCCAATTCGATCCCCTTCGCGTTATTGGCAAAGAATGTCATGCCCATGGGCAACTGTTCCAGCACCGCCTCCAAGACTTCAGGATGGCCATGACCCAAAAGCATCGGGCCAGAGCCGATAAGATAGTCTACATATTCTTGTCCGTCCTCATCCCAGACGCGACTGCCTTGCCCGCGTGCGATCACGATACCGGGGTCGAAGTTGCCAAATCCACCAGCAGGCAGGACCGCCTGAGCGCGGGAAATCCATTCCGATTGAGAGGCCAATTTGCGCATGGGCTAATCCAGTTCCAGGATAGGAGTTCCAAGGACGTCAATGTCAGGTGTAACACCAAGCCCCGGCCCTTCGGGCGGTGCGATGCGTCCATCTTTTCGGGTCGGACAATCCGGCGCGATGCGTGGGCTGACATAGGCGGAAAGGTCACAGGTATTGAGCAGCGCACCCTGCGGCGTCGATGCGGCAAAATGCAGCGATGCAGCGGTCACGATGTCGGACCCCCAGGTGCATTCGGCACATATCTCTGCGCCTAGATGAACTGTCAGATCCCTTGCTCGCCGCATCGCGGACAACCCGCCGAACTTCGAAAGCTTAAGTGCAACAGCGTCCAGAATCCCTAGCTCCGCTGCGCGCAACAGGGAGGGGAGGTCATAGGCACCTTCGTCGATCTTCATAGGGAGGCCCGTGGCTTGCCTGACAGCGGCGCAGTCTTCCAGCGTCTTGCAGGGCTGTTCCAGCATGATGTCGAGATGGGCCACCGCGCGACCCGTCCGCGTTGCGTGCAGCTTGGTCGCGCCACAGTTCCAGTCGCCATAGACCAGCGAGCCATCACCAACCGCCTCACGCACCTTGATCAGGCGCTCGGCATCGGCAGCCCAATCCGCGTCAGCCCCCAGCTTGACCTGAAACTGACGGATGCCGCTCGCATATGCCTCGCGCGCGATCCGCGCCATTTCATCGGGCGCAACGCAGGTGATGGAATGATAAAGCGGCATGTCGCGCCGGGTGCGTCCACCAAGCAATGCGTAGAGCGGAAGGCCTGTGGCCTGCCCAAACAGATCCCAGAGCGCCATATCCACAACGGATTTCGCGTGCTGATGGCCTGGAAGGAAACCATCCAGTTTTCGCATTGGCGCATCAATGCCAAGGGGATCAATTCCAATGATTTCAGGGGCCATCTCGACAATCGCACTTGGCACGCCATCGGCAAAGGCGGGGAGGTAATGCGGGATTGGGCAAACCTCGCCCCAGCCTTTCAGACCAGTGTCCGTTTCAAGACAAAGCACGTGCGTCTTGACCGTATCGCAGGTCTTGCCCTCGGCCATGTAGTAAGTTTCGTGGCTTGTCAGATCGACAGACCAAAGGGTGATGCGGTTGACCCTCATGTGTAGACCGCCACCGGATCGCCCAACGCATCTTCATCGGGGTGGACGCCCAAGCCAGGTTCCTCCGGCAAGTGCAAATGGCCGTCGATGTTTCGTGGTCCGCGCCCACCTGCGATCTCTGCCGTGATCATGTCTTGGCAGGCCCAGACCGCGTGACAGTTGGCGTCGGGTATTGTCGCGGCCAGATGCAATGCCTCCGTATCGGCCAGAACGCTTCCGCCGGTCGCCATCACGAACATGTCGATGCCGTGGCCAAGGGCGACGTCACGAATGCGGGCCGCTTTGGTCAGTCCGCCCACGCGGTTCAGCTTGATGCCAAAAACCTCCGCGATCCCATCGCGGGCAATGCGGGCGGCGTCTTGCAAGGTAACCAAGCTCTCATCGATTGACACCGGGGCGGCATGCTTGCCCGCGATCGCTGCAATGTCATCAAGCGTTTCGCAGGGTTGCTCGAACATCACGTTCAGGTCTTCGGTTGCAGACATCACACGCAGGGCCTGCTGACGTGTCCAGCCACGGTTGACGTCGTAGAGCACAATTTCGCCTTCACGCCGGATGCTTTCCACGTCCCGAATGCGCGCAATGTCACGTTCGACATCGCCACCGATCTTAACGGAATGTGCCACGTAACCGCGTTGCCGATAGCGCTCAATTACCGCTCTGGTTTCCTCGACTGTTTTTGCCCCGACGGAAGACGCAATTGGCCGTGGCGTGCGCGAACCGCCGCCCATCAAATCAGCAATGGGCAGGCCCACAGCCTGACCCGCAATGTCCCAGCACGCCATATCAATGGGCGACTTGGCATAAAGGTGTCCCGGCAGGGCAAGGTCCATCGCCCGTTCAACGTCCAGCACTCTGCGCGGATCAAGACCGATAAGAAACGGGGCCATTGTTTCAATGCCAGCGCGGATACCGGGACCGTGCGCTGCGACATAGGTGTGGCCCCAGGGAGTGCCCTCCCCCCAGCCCATCAGGCCGGCATCCGTCTCGATCTTGATCAGTGTGGCATCGAGCACTTCGAACTTCAGCCGTCCGCCTGACAGCCAATAGGGATGCTCCAAGGGCAGATCGACCTGAAATACGGTGACGCGGGTGATCTTCATAAGGTCAGTCCAATTCGGTCAGCAGCAAAACGGTCTGAACCGAACCTCTTTCTGTATCAACGAAGCTCACTCTGCAGCCTCCGGAACGACATCGCCGCGAGGCCGAAGGCTTTCGGGATCATAGGCAGGCGCCCCAAGAACCTCAGCCGCGCGTGGCTGGCCGTGAATCACGACCTCCAACTCCGTGCCCGGCTGAGCCGCATGCGGCTTCACGTAGGCAAAGGCCAGCACTTTGCCCATTGTCGGGCTGTAGACCACTGATGCGGTAGAGCCGACGACCTTGCCCTCCAGCATCACAGCCTCGCCACCATGCCCATCCGCTCTCCCGTCGGATTCGATCTGGAGGTAGGCACAAAGCCAAGGCAGATCGGTATTCAGGGTTTTGTCGCGGCCAAGGTACTCTTTGTCCCGGCGCGCGAACCGCAAGACGTCGGCTTCTGCCAGCGTGACTTCATTGGTCAACTCGCCAGCCCCTTTGAATCCCTTCTCCATCCGCAAGACATTCATGGCAAAGGACCCGTAGTCCGCGATGCCATCCGCTTCACCGGCGGCCCAAAGCGTCTGGTAGATATCAATGCAGGCCGCATTCGGCATGTGGAACTCCCAGCCCAATTCCCCGGCGTAAGACATCCGAAATGCCCAGATGCGATGACCAGCAACAATGATTTGCTGCGCCGAGAGCCACCGAAACCCAGCATTTGACAGGTCCGCATCCGTACACCGGGCAAGTACGTCCCGTGCCCGCGGCCCGTTCAACGTCAGAGCCGACCAGTCTGACGACAGCGCCTTGACTGTCACATCCTCAGTGACGCTTTGATGGGCCAGATGATCCAACAGCCGTTGTTCAAGAAAAGCAGCGCAAACCAGATAGAACTTGTCGTCTCCCATCCGCACAATTGTCGTCTCAAGCTCAATTCGGCCCCTCCGGTTGAGCATATGGGTCAGCGTGATCGATCCGACCTTTTGCGGCATCCGGTTTGCGATCAACCGATCAAGCAGGGCATAGGCATCCGGTCCCTCCACCATAACCTTGGTGAAAGCGGTGACGTCCATGATCCCTACCCGTTCCCGGACGGCTTTCACCTCCTGCGCGACCATGTCGTCCACAGGCGTCCGGTTGAATGAATAATGGTCCTCCTGCGGGATACCCTTGGCAAAAAACCGGGGCCGTTCAAACCCATAGACCTCCTCATGCACGGCACCCTTTGATTTCAGGAGGTCATGCAGTGGCGATGGCTTGATCGGCCGCCCCGCAAGGCGGTTGAAATGCGGGAATGGGATTTCGTGGCGCAGGCAATAATCTTCCTCGGCCTTCACCACCTGCCAGTCTTTCGTGGCATAGCCGCCAAAGCGGCGGGGGTCGTATTCCCGCATGGAGATGTCGGCAGCCCCATGCACCATCCACCGCGCCAGTTCCCGGCTCAGCCCAGGACCCCAGCCAATGCCGATCTGTGTGCCACAACAGCACCAGTAGTTGCGCACGCCGGGTGCGGGGCCGATCAGTGGATTGCCGTCAGGCGGGTGGCTGATTGCACCGTGGACTTCGCGCTGGATTCCAAGCGCCGTAAAAATCGGCATGCGGTTCAGACTTTCTTCCAGGTAAGGCATGATGCGGTCGTAGTCGGCATCAAAAAGCCAGTTCTCGTAGTCCCATGGGCAATGATCATGCCAGACAGAGTTCGGGTTCTCCTTTTCGTAAATCCCGATCAACCCGCGCTTTTGCTCCATACGGATGTAACCAGAGACCTTTTTGTCATCTCTGATAACGGGCAGCTCGGTGTCGAGTGTTTCAAATTCTGGTACCGGTTCAGTCACGAAGTAATGGTGTGTCATCGAGGTCATGGGTAGTTGAAGGCCCGACCATTCCCCCATCTGCCGCGCATAGGTACCGCCTGCGTTGACCACATGTTCACAGGTGATCGTCCCCTTCTCGGTCTCCACCTGCCATTCGCCTGACGGCAGTTGCGTGATGTTGGTCGCACGGCAATGGCGAATGATACGCACACCTTTCTGTCGGGCCCCCGCCGCCATAGCCATGGTGACGTTGGTCGGGTCCACGTGACCATCATCAGGCGTGTGCAAGGCACCCAAAACACCGTCAAGATTGTAGAAAGGATGAAGCCTTGCGACATCCTCGGGGCCAACCAGCTCGATATTGAACCCAAGGGACCGCCCCACCGACAGGGTGTGCCGCAACCAGTCCATCTCGTCCTCGGTATAGGCCAACCGGAAGGAGCCACATCCGTGCCATGTCACGGGCTGACCTGTCTCTGCCTCCAGTCCGCTGGAATAGAGCCCGATGTTGTAATCGACGCATTTGCCAAGGCCGAAACTTGAGGTCGAATGCGTGATCTGCCCTGCAGCGTGCCAAGTGCTGCCAGACGTCAGTTCGGCCTTTTCAAGCAGAACCGTATCATCGCCCCAGCCTTCATGCCCAAGATGGTAGGCAAGGCCAACACCCATCACCCCGCCGCCAACAATCACCACGCGGGCTTGGGTTGGAAATTCCTGTGCCATGGCATTTGTCCCAGCGACTCGATTTTCACTCGACACGCTAATCGGACAGAAGTACCATCGTCAATCATGAATGGGACAAATGTATCAAACACGATTCTGGAACGGCTGGCGGGCGAACTGCCGGAGCTGACCCGCGAGGCCCGGAAGGCGGCGACCTATGTGCTGGAAAACCCCCGTGACGTTGGGGTGTCCACGGTGCGGGAGATCGCGGAAGCCGCGAACGTGAAGCCGAACACAGTGGTCCGGATGGCACGGCAGGTAGGTTTCGAGGGTTATGAGGATTTTCGCGCGCCCTTCCGCGAGGCCATCCGAAGAGGGGCCGCAGACTTCCCGGATCGCGCACGTTGGTTGCAGGATATCAGGAAGTCTGGCGACTTGGGCAGCCTCTACGCCGATATGGTGCGCGACGTGCTATCAAATGTTGAGGAAACCTTTGCTGGCATCTCAACCGATGATCTCAAAACCGCGGCAGAGGCAATATGGAACGCGCGGCGGGTCTTCACCCTTGGCGTAGGCGTCAATCACTCGGTTGCGCGCAACTTTACCTACCTTGCGTCAACCGGCATGACTGAGTTTCACGCCATCCCCCGTCCGGGGTCAACACCGGTTGATGATCTTGCTTGGGCGGACGGTCAGGATGTTCTGATCGCGATGACCTGCAAACCCTACCGCACCGAAGTGGTTGAGGCGGTCAGCATTGCGCATCAACAAGGCATGACCATCATCGCCCTCTCCGACAGTCCGGCCAGCCCGATCATTCGGCAGGCCGAACACGGATTTGTGGTGTCTGTAGACACACCCCAGTTCTTCCCGTCCTCCGTTGGCCTGATTGCCTTGCTTGAAACGCTTCTGTCTTTTGTGATCGCCGTTGCGAGTGATGAGATACCTGAGCGGGTCGAACGGTTTCACAAACGGCGTCACCAGCTTGGCCTTTATCATGCAGAGGACAGGTGATGGCACCAATCAGGTCTCTGGCTGCCCGCTACTACACCGATCCAGAGGTATTCCGGGCAGAGAACGCAGGCCTGTTGGCGCAGACCTGGCAGTTTGGGTGTCACGCATCAGAGATTGCAAACGCCGGTGACTACGCAACTTTCGAGATCGCAGGCGAAAGTCTCTTTGCGATCCGGGGTCAGGACGGGCAGATCAGGGTCTTTTACAATGTCTGCCAACACCGGGCGCATCAGCTGGTGCAGGGCAAGGGAACAACACGCGTCATCGTATGCCCCTATCACGCCTGGACCTATGAGCTGACCGGCGGGCTGCGCGCTGGTCCCAACATCAAGGCCGTCGAAGGGTTCGATAAATCCGATGTCTGCCTGACAGAAGTGCGCGTCGAAGAGTTTCTGGGCTTTGTCTTCGTCAACCTCGACCCGGACGCAAAGCCCATGGATGACTGGTTTCCCGACGTCCGCACTCAGCTTGAAGAATGGGTGCCGAACTGGGCTGACCTAAAGCCATTGGAGTGGGTTGAAATCCCCGAACATTGCAACTGGAAGGTCTCTGTCGAAAACTATTCCGAATGCTACCACTGCGCATTGAACCACCCGACCTTTGCCAATGGCGTCGTCAGGCCAGAGACCTATGACATTCAACCTCAAGGCAAGTGCCTGCGTCACACGACCGAATGCCAAAGCCTTGAGGACATGACCTATGACATCGACTCGGGTTTTGAGCACAGCCACGAGTATTCCAGCTGGTTCCTCTGGCCGATGTTTTCGTTTCAGATCTACCCCGGCAATGTGCTGAACACATACCATTGGCGCGCCGTGGACGCGGACCATGTTGTGGTATGGCGGGGATGGTACTCGGTCGGGGGAGCAGAGGACGCCAAGGTGCGGCAGTTGGCCGTGCAGGACCGGGAGACGACAGTCGAAGAGGACATTCATCTTGTCGAGTCGGTCCAACGCGGCTTGGGCTCTCGCGGCTATCGTCCCGGGCCTCTGGTCGTTGATCCCAAGGGTGGCGTGAATTCAGAACATCCTGTCATGCATCTGCAACGCTGGATGCGTGATGCGATTGATGGCTGACCCAGTCCCTTGCGAACACGCCACTTGCGTCCACAGCAAACGTCCGAAAAATACGTTTTGAACCTGCCCTCGGAGCAACATTTGTCATGCGGGCGGCCCGGACCAGCATCCAGAGCAGAAATAGATGAGGTGAAGATATGAGCGCATTTGACGAAGACCTTTTCCTGAAGGGATTGGAACAACGCAAAGCCACACTTGGTGCAGAGTACGTCGAAAAAAACCTTGCAGCAGCGGATGACTTCACGCGTCCATTTCAAGAGGCGATGACGGCATGGTGCTGGGGCTTCGGTTGGGGCGATGACGTGATCGACGCCAAAACCCGATCCATGATGAACCTCTCGATGATCGGTGCGCTGGGAAAGATGCAGGAGTGGGAGATCCATTGCCGGGGCGCGCTGAGAAATGGTGTCACTCAGGATGAAATCCGCGCCATCATCCATGTTGTTGGCATCTACTGCGGCGTGCCTCAGGCCCTTGAGTGCTTTCGCGTGGCACGCAGAGTTCTGGAAGAGGCGTCTGGAGACAGCTGACACAGAGGTCTTAGGTATGAGCCTGACGCTAAGTTGATTGGTCGGCTGGCAACGCTCGGTTCTGCTGATCAATCAGCCTCGCTCTTCAGGTGCTCGTCGACAAGCCGTTGCACACGCGGCGCAAAATGCCAGAAGTCAGGTGTCTGCATGTCAGGCCGCTTCCCCGCCTCGTCCAGATAGCGCACCGCGATGATCGCCTCCAGATTGGGGTTTGTTTCAAACGTTGCCGCTTCCTCGGCGCTCATGGGACCCCCTTGCAGGTTCAGGGAATGAACCGATGCCTCTGACAAACGTCCGAAGTACTCCGGACGGGTTGCGCAAAGGTATCGTTTGGCCGCCACGTGATACCGACAACAATCGGTCACGATAGTCGGAAAGAAACGCTCCAACACCTCGGCACCGGCATCTTCATGATGACGGTCTTCGGTGTCGTCCATGGTGAAAGTCCCGAACTCGCTTGTGAAATGACCAATATCATGGAGCAAAGCCGCTACGATAATCTCGTCAGGCTGGCCATTTTGCTCCGCAATCGTGGCCCCTTGCAGCATGTGCTCGCCCATCGTGACAGGCTCACCCAAATATTCCTCGCCCCCGCGCCGGTCAAAAATCGACCCGATGAAGCCCACAATGTTGGTACGGTTCAAACTGTCCATATCCGGCTTCATCCTGCAGTCTCCATCTTTTGTGCGCGAACCATGGCATCATGGGTTGAGCGCAGCCCGTCCATGTCTGCGTAACAGCCTTGCAACCAGCGGGAACCTTCGCCGGAATAGCCCTTTCGCGCGTGCAGGACACGGGTGTTGTCAACAACGAAAGCTTGCCCCGGTTCAAGTCTGAAGGTCACTTCCATTGAAGGATCGTCAATGATTTCACCCAGCCTGCGGTAAGCTTTGTAATAGTCCTGCATGTCGTTGAATGGCACGTCCGTCACTGGCGCGCAGGACCGGTTGTTGAAGCGGACTCCAATCAATTCACCGTCCGGGGCCAGCTCGATCATCGGTCTACGAGATGTCAGGCAAACGCCTGCTTCGCCCGCATATTCAAATCGCGCGCAATGGTGTGCCAAGACATCAAACCAGGCCGGGTTTTCTTCGCGCAGCCGCCGAGCCGCTGCAAAACCATCGACCACCATGTTCTCTCCACCCGCCGCCGAGCTTTCCAGGCAATAAAGCACCTGAACGGTCGGAACGGGATCGCGATAAGGGTTATCTGTATGCGCCTGAAGTCCCAGACCGGTGAAGGCAAGGTTGGTCGGGTTCACCTCGGTGCGGACGTCAAAGTGCTTTCCATAGTTTGTTTCGCGCACAAAACCGAAGAGATCGACAATTCGGAACAGGGCTTCTTGCTCTACCGGCGCATTCACGACCTTGGCAAAGCCGAACTGCAAAATCCTGTTCAGCCAGGTCCGCAGGGCATCCCCGCCCGCTTCAAGTTCCACAAAATCGCCGATGGGCAAATCTGGCATCAGGCCTGCATCCCAGGTCACCACCTCGGGCGCAAGCCAGCCGCGCTCAGCAGGCATTTCCCGATCATAGGCATTTGCCTGCAGCCAATCCAAAGCGAAAGGAATGGACTTGCCCTCCGGCTCAAACCGCACCTCAAGACGATCGCCGGACAACACCACCGCCGATCCGATACGTGTCTCCAGCGGAATGTCGGCAAGAGTGATCAGCTTTTGCCCATTGCCAATAGCCCGCGTTTCCGCGTCCTGGGCATTGTCACGCAGCCAAATCGCGTGAAATCGGGACGCACCCATGGCGGTCGTCAGAGTCAGGAAAGAACCTGAAGGGTCTACGGATACAGATGGCATAGCGCCTCCCGATACAGATGGGTTACGAGTGGAGTTTCACGGCAACCGGGCATAAGATCAAATTAGGTAAACCAGCACCAAGACGCCAAATCGATTATGGATAACGATCATCTACCCCCATTGGAGTGGGTACGGGTTTTTGAGGCCGCAGCGCGGTTGGGCAGCTTCACCGCCGCCGGGAATGAGGTCGGCATTACGCAAGCGGCTGTCAGCCAGCGGATTGGTCACCTCGAGCGCCACCTTGGCACGAAGCTATTTCATCGTCGTGCACGATCCATCGCACTGACTGTCGAGGGAGAAGCCTGGTATCCGCATGTCACTGCCACGCTGAACGGCCTGCGCGACAGCACCGAGGCTGTCTTTGGACGGGGGCGCGGACGTTTGACGTTTTCCGCGAGCCTCTCGGTGATCGAACTTGTTCTGCAGCCCAAACTGTTGGAGTTGCAGACCCTCACATCGGCAGAGATTTCCTTTCAATCGCTTGTGATCGGTGCCCATGATGCCCCTCAGGACGACGTCATCCGCATTCGATACGGATCAGGTAATTGGCCACATCCCTACCGCGCAAAGCTTTACGCCGAAGCCATTTCGCCCGTCGCCGCGCCTGCTCTGGCGGAGCGCAAGGACCCTTGGATGTGCTGGCCCCGTATCGCCTGTTCCGGGCCGCGACCTGGTTGGAGTACATGGGCGGCCGAATTCGGAGTTCCAACAACGCCCGTTCCTGCACTGCGTTTTGACACACACCTCTCCGCGCTCAGCGCCGCAAAGTCAGGGGCTGGCGTGCTGCTTGCCTCACTCCCACTCTGCCAACAGGCATTGTCTTGCGGGGAGTTGATCCGTTTGAGCCCAAACGCCCTTTCCCATCATGAGACATACTGGATGCTGGCCGGGAAGAAAGCACTATCGAAACGGCAATGGCACATCCTGACCGAAGCCCTTAGCCTTAGCTGAGAGTGCAGGTACAACCACTGACCAAGGACAAAGCATGAGCCGATCATTCACTTTTTCCCATGCCATTTGCAGAAGCCCTGCCAGCAGCAGCGTCGACGGCCTGCGCGCGGTTGATACCGGCACACCCGATTTGGACCTGTTCCGCACACATCACACGAATTACGTGGCTGCCTTGCGATCCACAGGGGCGACGGTCACCGTGCTGGACGCCTTGGAAGACTACCCAGATTCCGTATTCGTGGAGGATTCTGCCCTGTGTCTGCGGGAAGGCGCCATTGCCATGCGCCCCGGTGCGCCCTCTCGTCTGGGCGAAGCCGCCGAAATGGCCCCGACTTTAGCTCAATTCTACGACACGGTCGCACAAATTGATGCGCCTGGCTTCATTGAGGGAGGCGATATTCTGGTGACTGAACGCGAAATCCTAGTAGGGAAATCTGCACGCACCGACACCGCTGGTGTGGCTGCACTTCGGTCAATTGTGTCGGACTGGGGGTACACAGTCACAGAGCTTCAAACCCCACCGGGCGTCCTGCACTTCAAAACCGATTGCAGCTTGATGGACGAAGAGACAATCCTGTCCACCAGACAGCTCGATGCGTCAGGGTGCTTTGCAGACTACAAGGTCATACACACCGAAGACGGCGAAGAAGCCTGTGCCAATTCCATACGGTTCAACGACCTTGTGCTGATGCCTGCCGGAAACCCAAAAACCGCAGAAAAGCTTGATCGCGCGGGCTACAACGTCCGCGAGATCGGCAACTCCGAAGCGATGAAACTTGACGGTGGTCTGTCGTGCCTGTCGCTGCGGTTCACACCTGAAGGTTGAACATACGCGGCCTCAAACGGTCTGACTAGGAGAAAGCCTTGGCTCTTCCCTAGGTTCAATCTGCTAAGGGGTTGCAAAGAAGAAGATATCAGCATGATCCGCAGGCCCCGCGAAACGGCGCAGATCCAAAAAGGTGGTGCCGCTGAAGGGACTCGAACCCCCGACCCCATCATTACGAATGACGTG
>CAYUSM010000002.1:0-60518 GCA_964447345.1 uncultured Sulfitobacter sp.
TGTTCGGTTCGACCGTTTACCGCGTCTTCTATGTCGGCGTTCCTGAAGCGGAGATTATGGGCATAGTCGGCTTCTTCGCACTGTTGACCAATCTTGCGAGCGTGCTTTTGCTGGTGCGCTACAAGGACGGTGATGCCAATGTCCGCTCGGTCTGGCTCTGCTCCCGCAATGACGCAATCGGAAATGTGGCCGTGATGTTCGCAGCCCTGGGCGTCTGGGGCACGGCGACCGGCTGGCCCGACCTGATCGTCGCATCCATCATGGCGACTCTGTTCCTATCGTCTTCCTTCCAGATCGTTCGGCAAGCATTGGCTGAACGTCGCGAAGCCACGACGCATAACCATGCCGAAGTATGATGGAAACGGGCCTTACAATCGTGGGGCTGGGGATCGCGCTGAGCACGCTTGCCGCGATCCTTTGGTCGATTGCGCGACCCTCGCAACGGCTGTGGCCTCCCATCAGGTATACGCCTCTGACGCCGATCTTGATCTGGGCACCTACCTTTGTACTCTTCGGTGTTCTGATCGCACTTGGTCTTTTGGGTTGGGGTGAGCTGGCGTTCCCAAGATGGTTCCGCTTCGGAATTGGCATTCCGCTGATCGTGATCGGAAACATCGCGGTTTGGAGCGCGGTCGCAGGCTTTGGCATTCATAAAACGGGCGGTGCCGTGGGCACGTTGCAAACTGGCGGCCTCTATCGTTATTCGCGCAATCCCCAATATGTAGCGGATACCGTGATGATACTGGGATGGATGACCCTCACAGCCGCGCCTTTGGTAATGTTGGTAGGCTTTGCAGCAATCATCGTCTTGGTTGTCGCGCCGTTTTCTGAAGAGCCGTGGCTGCGCTCGCAGTATGGTTCCGACTTCGATCAGTATGTTGCGCAGGTGAGACGGTTTCTCTGAGAAACCGGACCGTCGAAACCTCTTTGCAGCCCAGGCAGCGGCCTTACTCCGGGCAGATCAGTTCCAGGGACGGAAAATAGGTCCGGTACCGCCGCGCATCCCGCGTGAGCAGAGGCACAGACAGCACCGTCGCATGCGCACCGATGAAGAAATCAGGTAGGACGTTCTGCTTCGTCCCTTGCGACCGCCGATAAGCGGAGAAGGCTTTTCCAGCCAGGAACAGCGCATCTCTTGGCATCATTTCGTGGCGGAGCCCGGTGGCCTCGATGAACGCGTCGAGCCGTTCCTTTTCACGATAGCCAACGGAGAGCTCGGCATAGACACTGTCATTGATGAGAAGATTGCCTTGCAGCGCCGCGGCTTCCAATTGCGCAATGGACCATTCAGCGAAGGTCTCGTCATCCGTTACAACATCAAGAAGGACATTCGTGTCGACGAAGATCACCCGTCGCCCCGCGTCAGCGCCATGATCTCATCGGTGCTGAGCTCTGTTCGCGCATGGCCGCGAAGGGCACCGAAGCGCGAGACCGCCGCAGTCTTGTCTTCCGGAACAATCTCGACCCGGCCATCCTTCGTACGATGGAAAGTCACCTTGCTGCCTGCCTTCAGTCCCAGAAAGTCGCGAACGGCTTTCGGGATCGTAACCTGGCCTTTGGTTGTGAGCGTCGTTGGCACCTGCGCCTCCAGTAATACCTCAGTGCAGTCAGGTATTACTTTTTGGGCCGTTTTTCAAGCTTTGATGCTGGTGCTAGCCGACAGACTGCCCTTGCTGACTGTACGCAGCGCGCAAGCCGGACGCCTCGCTCTGGTGTCTGGAACGTGCGTGAGGGCGGCATCTCTGCCGCCCCTCTGCTCGATAGGGTCTTATTCGGTGACCTGGCCATCGTCTCCGTCCGCCTTGGGCGGAAAGGCGACCAGCTCGGTGACCGCAACTGGGAAGTCGAGCTTGATGGAGAGCACGGTCTCGCCATTCTCGCGGGTGTTCTCGAAGACCGCGCCGACGCGGCGGAAGCTGGTTTGGTCCTTGCCGTCTTTCTTGAAGGTGACGGGAACGGTGAGGGTGAACATCTTGTTGGACATTGTCGATCTCCTTGTTTCGATGCGGGTGACCCGGCGGATCGACCAGGGCAGATCGCGCAAGTGGAAATTCGGAGGGTCCGCCCTGGAGGGTGGAAACCGTCTTTCCGCTTGCCGGAGCGCAGCGACGGGCACGCGAGCGGCCGAGATCCGCAACCCGTAGATCAAAAAGAAACAAGGCAGATTGACACGCCCCAACGGTGTCAGACCATCCTCATGCCGGAGACAAGAGAGGCGGGGAACCAACCCCGCAGCCGATTTGAAACGTGGTCTTCGACAAAGGTCCGCGCGATACGCGATACGCACCACCGTTTGCCCCATACCCGGGTCATTGGTCGTGACGGGCGTATCGGTCCTCCCATGCGGGTGGAGATGCATGTTCAGACGACATATGGCCTAAAGAAGGGGGCAGAGGGCATGCCAAAACACGGTGGACGGCATTCAGGCGAGGCAACGGGCACGGCCTGCCCTAGGGATCGTCACCCGCATGGGCGAAGACAGCCTGGCTGGCTTCGTGCGCAGCATAGAGCCCGGTCGGCTCTGCCGAAGGGCCAATCAACAAGGAACTGGAAGAGACCTACCGATCCTTCGACAACAGGCCACGTGGGGTAATGGCTGTCAGATTGTCCGGTGTCCGCCGCGTCATTTCCATGCCATCGGACGACACCGCGGCCTCGACAAACTCGGTCTTCTTCAGGACACCGCCATCTGCCTCGACCCAAGTGGTGCTGTCGCCGTCCTCGCGCGTGATCGAGCCGTCATGATTGATGCGGATCGACACGCCGCCGACCTTGACGGCGACGGAATGCGCATCCGCGATGATGCCCTCCCAGGCACCGTCGAAATCCCGGCGCAGCACCACCATGTCGGGCCGTAACTTGATCTGCACATCCTGATCGGCATCGCCATCGGCACTCTTGAGCATCAGGAAGGTTTCCTGGATGTCCGGATCGGCGTGGATGCTGGCCCGCGCATCCTTCGGGGGCCAGACCTTTGGCGCGCTGCGCTGCCGGCCCTCCCGGTCCCGGTGAAACCCGATGTAAAGCTGTGCCGATTTCCAGACGCGGGCGGCTTGCGATGCAATCTTTGACATGGTCGGTCTCCTGAACGGGTCGAATGCGCGGCTCTTGGCTCAAATGAGCCGGGAGCCGCGCAAACCGAGGGACTTTGGGAAGCGAGGGCAGGGAGGCTGCCCTCGCCAATGTCCACCTTCAATCGTAATAGTCCGGCACCCAAGCCTCAATCCGGGCCTTCTGTGCCGCTGTGACCCCGAGCAGTTTCTGCTTGGTCTCGTCCGAGAACAGGTCTTCCAGCGTCTTTGCTTTCTCAGCCTTCTTCAACTTGGCGAAGGCTTTGGCCTCCGCGCTCGTTGGCGCAAGGTCGAGGAGGTCGCAGTAGATGGTCTCCAGCATCGGTCCTGACACACGCTTGAAGAGGTTCTCCGCCGTAGGCGTCCAGACCTTGCGGATGTCGGCCCCTGCTTTCTCGGACAGAACCCCGAAGAAGACGCCATCCCCGCCTGTCAGCAGTTTCGCCAGATGTCGGGTCAGTTCCGCAACGCGATGTTTCTGCCCTTTCTTCTTGAAGCTGGCGAAGGCTTTCTTGAGATCGACACCCCAAGCGTCTGCCGGGCTGACGGCCGGTTTGCTCAACCGCTTGTCGATCTCGAACCCGGCCTCAACAGACGGTGTGTTGCTTGGTGTCCCGAGGCTGACATCGAACACGTCGCGAAACCCGGTTGCGCCGCTCAACTGGAAGGCCAGCAGATCGAGCAGGAGATCGGGTTGATCCAGCATGGCGTTCTGCAACGCGGCCAGCTTGATCGCCTCCAGATCGTCCCGCAGCTTTTGCGAATAGAGGTTCTTTGGAGCCTTGTCGTCACCGCTCCCATGCGCGGATGTCTGCAATACACCCGCCGCAATGGCAGGTTTCTTGTCTTCGGGTCGGATCAGCCCGGCCTCGACTTTCAGACCGCCGCTCTGATCGACATAGACCACGCACCCGGCATGGGCTTTCTGCGCGTCGGTGAAGGTGCCCTCTAAAATGACATGGAGGCCTGCCAGTTCTTCTTCTCCCTCCGCGTTGAGAATGTCGCTGTCGGCCATTTCGCAGAGGTCCTCATAGCGTTCCATTTGATCATCTGAGAGAACGCCTTCGACCGGATAAACGCGGGCGAACTTGTTGTCTTCGATGAAGTTCCAGCCGAGATAGGCCTCGCTGTGCGTCTCGACCCATGCCCAGCCATCGGACACACGCACCTGCTCCGCCGCTTCGGCCAGTTGCGTGGCAAAAGCTTCATCCAAGACGTCCTGATCTTCGAAGAAGACATCTTCGGAGAAGAGATCGCTCGTGATCTTGCCGCCACCGGCCTCGTAGGCCTGCACACCGACAAACACCGCGCGGCGATCCGTGGCTTTGGCCGCTTTCGGATGCAGGAAATGGTCCAACTGGTTCACATTCGAGAGACGGCCTTCGGCAATGGCTTGCAGCGCCTCATGGACGAGCTTCTCGTCTTGAGCGGTTGTCATCTTCTGCGCCGCCGAGAGATTGATGGTTTTGGCCTTCAACGCATCAAGGGCTGCATTGGGCAGGTTGGCGAGTTTCAAGCGGCCTTTGACATGGGCGACGGTAACCCCAAAGGCGCTCGCAATCGCCTCGGCGTCGGCATTGGTTGCGGCCATCCGTCCATAGGCGCGGATTTCGTCTGCCTGATCGAGCGCTTCACGGGCCGTGTTTTCCGCATTGGCCCAGTATTCCGCCTGCTCCAGATCACGTGCCAGAAGGACGGGGATCGAAGACCCGCCTTCGAAGTCGGGATCGGCTTCCGCGAGAAGAGCCAGGGCCCTAAGGCGGCGACCGCCTGACACAATGCCGATCTTGCCATCTTCGTCCTGAATGCCGCCAAGGTTCTGCAGAAGCCCGCAGGTCCTGATGCTGTCTGCCAGTGTTTCCACGGCCTCCTGCACGACATTTTGGCGGGGATTGAGATCGTGCAGGTAAAGCTGGTCGAGCGATGCATAGATGATTGCCTCGTCGTTCGGGATGGTTGATTGATTGGTCATGTCTTCGTCCTTTGTTTCCAGTTGATGTTGGGTGTGGCGGGGCAGGGGGCATGTGCCCGCCGCCCGCCGTTTCAAACGGGGTGGATCACCTCCTTTCCTTGGGAGTCTTGAGGCCTGCTCCGAGGACGGGTCAGGCGGCTCAGTATTCGGAGGCGTGAAGAATCGTCAGGACGCGGCGGGTCACAGCAAGGTTCGCCGGATCGTCGCTGCCCACGGCATAGTCGGTGTCGTAGAGATCGATCTTCCAAAAGATGCGATGGCTGCCGCCCGCCATCTCGACATCGAAGGCCCCGAAACTGTGGTCTCCGTAAGGATCGTTGTCCTCGGTGAAGGCGTCAAAGCCTTGGACCCGCTGCATGATGATCGTTTTCGCGGCAGGCGAGAGGTCTGCCACACCGCGCGTCATCACGATCTGACCGGGTACGGTGAAGTCCGCGCCCCATGTTGTCCGGAACCGGTCGTTCTGCTCTGCGATCTTGATGGCGTCGGGTGTGGGGGTCTCAGGTGTGGCACTCATCGGCTTGCTCCTTGGTGTCTGGTTTTGAGAGCAGCCCCCGAGGGGCGTCGTCTCTAAAACCTGACCCACTGGCGAAGTGCCGGAGTGAGCAAAGGCACACCCCAATCGATGGGACGTGGCGCGGCCCGCAGCGCCTGGGGCGCGAGGACACGGGTCCTGTCTATTTGGGTTGCCTGCGCGAGAACCCAGCGGGTTCTAAAGCAACGTCCCCGCAGTGGCGTATCGCGCCCGCGCGAACCCCAAGGGGACCAGGAAAAGCTCGTGCGATCCGCGCGTCATCCTTGGAAACAAGGCGATTCGGTATATCGGGAACATGTGGTGTGGTCTGAAATACGACGGGCTTGGGTTCGCCAATAGTCTAAAAATGGGGAAACGGGTCAAAACCGTATCAGGGTGTGTTTTTGGGGGGCTAACGGTCGCCTCAAGCACCAGTTTCTTAGCATGTCCGAGGGGTGTCATAGGGAGCCGCCTTCTGAGCTCTCTCGCGGCGTGGTTATTTCTGTTAGAAATTTGGTTAGGTTTGTTACGTGGTTAGGGTACTGAAAAGACTCAGGGAAATCAGTCTTTTGGCGGCGTTTCGCGTTCCTGATGTACCGAACATGCGTTCCCGATATACCGAGGATGTGTTCCTGTTGTACCGAGTCGGGTGTTCCTGATGTACCGAAGGTATGTTCCCGATGTACCGAGTCACCAGATCGGGTTGGCTTCGATGTACTTCTTGGCGAAGGCGCGGAAGGCGGCATTGGCGCTTTTCACGGGATCGTCCTTGCGAGCAGCCCATTCCCGCCAGGCATCGAGGATATACTGGATGTCGTATTCCGGGTTGGCGTGCTTGATCTCGGTAAGAACGGCGTGCGAGACGGTCAGGTCCGACAGATTCGGTACATCGGGAACAGTGAGGTCGTCAAATTTCGGCTGAAACCGCACAAGTGCCTGTTTTCCCTTCGTTTTGAACGGGGTTGACACTTCAGCAGGATCCACGATCTCGACATGGTAATCGGGAATGGTGCCGGCTTCGCAGATCTCGTTGATCCGGAACTTGAACTTGCGTTCGGTATCGATCGACCCGCACTTCTCGGCCAGGCGCTTGATCCCGATATACCATTCCGGCTGACGGCCGACATGCTTGCGGGCCAGCTCGTAGAGGCGGCGCTCAAGACCCTTCGAGAGCCTGAAATAGTCCCGATTGATCGTCAGGACCCGGCGATCTTTGACGATGGCGTTGAACATCCAACGGTTCATCGTGACTTCGACAGCCCCCATGACGCGCTGACCGTTGCGATTGGTGCGTTCGATCACGCGCCAGTCCTCGATCCAGCCAAAGCCGCGGCGCTCGCGTTCGTCGCCGGCGGTGATGTTCGTCAGGATGTTAGTCGAGCGCAGCCGATCCAGCGCGTCGAGAAAAAGCTCATAGGCGCGCTTACCGGAACTGCGTCCCGTCACCTTCAGGAAGTCGTAGGCGGAGAACTTGATCGTGCGGTCCTGCACGCTGACCGGGGCATCCGCGTCGAACTGCCCGTGTTCGATCCGCTCGTTCACAAGTGAAGTGAGGTAGATCAGGATATCCTTGTCCCAGATCGTAGCGATGCCCTTGTGCCCTGGCTGAATCTCGATCTTCACCGTGCCGTCGTCAAAGACGAAGGGGGTCATCCGCGGGCGCTTCTGAAGGGAGAAAAACGGGAACTCCATCAGGGCACGCTCGTCTTTGACCGGGGCGTCAGCGAGCTGGTCCAAGAAGAGGTCTACCTGTTTTTCTGACACGATTGTTCCTGAAGTACCGAATCTCTCTTGTTCCCGTTATACCGAGTTTTGCGTTCCTGATGTACCGAATTTTTCAATATATTGCGGTACGCTCTATAGTAGGCCACAAGAGGCGTCAGTAGTTCACCTGTTCGAAGCCATAGTTTCCTTCGTAGTCGCGCCAGTCGACGAAGACCGACCGGTGGAAGATGCCGGGACAATGCTCGCCATATCGCTCGAGCCCCACATGCGCTTCCGGCAATTGGCTGGGACTGGAGCCGCGAGACCAGCGGAAGTCACCCTGCGTGCCATAAGTACCGATCCGCATCGAGAAGTATCGATTGCATTCCCGATCGAGTTCACCGCCGCTTTCGCGTTGGTTCGCGTAAGTGACGTTGTAGACGCGGATGGAGCGCACGAAATTGAACTCGGGACCACTGATGTCGATGTCTGCGCTTGGAGCAGATTGAGCGAGCGTTCCGGCAAAGCTTTCGGGAAGTTGCTCCGACGAGGAGCTGTTTGAATGATGAACGGCGGGCAGCGCTTGGGGTAGCGTCGATGCGACCATAATTGTTGGAGTGGTTTGCGGTCTGTGAGGCGGAACAGGAGCCAAAATGTCCCAAAGCCGGGGTAGGTTCGTACTTGTGTCAGGTTTCGAGAAGCCCGCGCCCATCGGACACCGCCAAATCTGAAGTGGTGGTTCGACGGGCCAGGGTGTGATGCGTCGGATAAATTCCGCCCGCGCCCGCGCACATGGTGCAGAGGCGGGCCACCCGCCTGAGAGACATAACAGTATTGCGCAGTCGATCTGGTAGCTCTGGGCTGTGGCAGGCTGGAAACCGGTTCCAAGGCTCAGCATCCCGGCGAGCGTGGCGCAACGTAGGCGTGAGATCAGGTCTTGCATCGGCATACCCCAGCAAAAACAATATTATAATATTGATAGATAGGGAGATCTATGGCAAGTGAAAACCGAGACTCACTCTGATGACTGATTTATATGAGCGTGATCCCGCTCAGGTTTACGGAAATGGGTACGTTCGATCAAAGAACTATGGTCACGCTCTGGTTGAAATTGTAATTATGAGTGTCGTATTCTAGCGACTAGCGGGGGCTTTGGTCACGCGACGCATGGTGCGAACGAAACGGAGGCATCTACATGAGAAAATTCGTTCGTGTACACCTCCAGCATAAAGTGGCCGATCAATTTGATTGGCCATAACGCGCCGGTTCGAACGTTGTAGCTAGGCAGAAGATTCAATCAATCCAGAGCGCGCAAGCGCCCCGCTTTTGTGTAGTGGGCGAGGCCAAGTCGTGTGACCAATTCTGGGAAGTGGCATGATGGATCAAGAAGAGGATGAGGGTCGAGCGACTGACCGAATTGTAGAGGTCGGAACAGGTGAAACTGTGGGATTGCTTTACGTTTGGGAAGATGGCTCGAAACAGCCTTTGTGGTTTAATGGTGCGAGGCAAGATGTAGTCGCCGTTAGCCTTGGTAGATCGCGCTGCGACTCAGAAAGCACCGACTGCTAGCTTGCCGTGAGGATCTCATGGGCTTGCTGCATTGGGTCTGACCAACTGAGTCTGATACTGGTCCAGAGGTTTGCAGCCACCCCATTGTTGGAGAGAATGGCGGCGGCGGTGCTGTTCGCCGGACAAACGTAGAATGCGCAGGTCGATCCAGCTGTGCCACCATTCGCCAGCAATATGCTGGGTCCGGGTTTGCCGTTCTCTCGCCTCAGCCATCCGTAGCATTGTGCCAATGGGTTGTTCCGTCCTCCGCGACCAAGGCCAAAGACGGGACTTGTCGAACGTTTTATCGCGCGATCAAGCTCCGTTAAGGGCTCTCGACTTGCCTCGACAATCCGACTGGCAAAGAGTGCCAGATCGCGTGCCGTCGAGCGCAAATAGCCCGCCCCCGCCAATGCTTCAAAAGTCCATGGATTAACCCCTTTGCCGCGTGTGCTTCTTGGCTGCATGAACCGAGCTTGTTGATTACTATCCAAGTCTCCACACGTATCTTGCAGCCCGAGTGGATCGATTACCTTTTCGGCCAGCAGTGTCGCGAATGATTTGCCGTGTCGGATGGCCATCGCTTCGCCCAATAGTCCGAAACCAAGGTTTGAATAGCGGTGCTTCAGGTTAGCCTTAGGGTCCTTGCCATGCCATTGCGCAAACCAAGCGAGCAAATCAGTTTGGTTGAAACTCGCATATGGACCCTCAGGCTGTTGCTGGAAAAGGGCCTTCCAGATTGGGATATATAGGTTGGGCAGCCCGCTTGTGTGCGAAACCAAGCGCTCCGGTGTGATCCACACTGGAACATCAGACAATACGTCACTCATTTCAGACAACGGAGCGTGCGGGTCGACCTCTCCTTCTTCGATGAATACGCAAAGTAGTATCGCGGTGAATACTTTCGTGATTGAACCGATTTCAAAGATCTGGTTCTCGATTGGGACATCGGGGGTTCGACTGCCGGCGTGGAGGTACCGTGGATGACCGTTTGAAAAGGTCATGCCAACAACTGAGTGTTGTGGGCCCTCATAGGGTCTCATCATGCGGCGAAGACGGTCGTCCTGTGGTTCCATAGTCACTGTCTTGTCGATCCGGCTCATTTCCGGGCGACCCACAAGCTTTTCGCACGGTTCATCCCAATCATTGGAGCGTTTCCAAGAAGCGGCGGATCACGGAAAGCGTGGCGTCGGGATTGTCCCAAACGACGTCATGGCCCGCGTTCGGAATGACCTCGAGTGTCGCGTCGGCAACCTGGGCCGCGTGTTCGGCTTGCAGCGTTGCGCCGATCCAGTCATTGCAGTCGCCTGCGAGAAACAAGACGGGGCCCGCGTAGGTCGCCGCGCCGGCGCTAATGAGGCTCAGATCAGCCTCTGTCGCTGCGTCCCAGTCATCGCTTGACACCGCCCCGAACCGCCAGCCCGGCGCCGTGTAACCTTCTCCGCAATGATACGGGTTTTCGAGATGGTTGGTGAATACGCCCACCATGTGGCCGATGAGGAAGTCGCTCGCCGCGGCGGGGTCGGGTCCGGAAACATGTTGCGCGCGGAACCCGGTGAGTATCGCCTCGCGCCAATATCCGATGCCTGAGAGGTACGTCTGGCTTTCACTCTGCCACGCGTGACGACCCTCAAGGTCGAGATATCCGGGTTCGATCAGGATAGCGGTGCGCACACCATCAGGGTTTTGGCCTAAATGCGCCGTCGCCAGCATCGCGCCCCAGGAATGCCCGATCAGGATTGGGGTGTCGTTCGGTGAGACAAGGTCAATGACGCCTTGGAGTTCTTCCAGATGACCGTCCAGGCTTAAGCGGTCGGCGCCGACCCGCTCTGACAGGCCCGCGCCGCGTTGGTCATAGAAGACGACGCTGTATTGATCAGACAGCGCCTCCAGGCCTTGCAGCGACCGAAAATCGCCCCCTGGCCCACCGTGAAGGACGATGATCACGGGCGCGCCCTCGGGGCCGTCCACAACCCGCATGTGCAGCTGGATTCCAGCCACAGTTTCAGATGGAAGGGATGGGTCGTCTGCAACAAGTCGGGCCACTGCGTAGTCGCCGCGTGTTCCTACAAACAGGGCTGTGAACGCCAAGATCAAACAAACCAAAAGCGCGGCGAACCACCTTAGGACGCGTTTCATCGCAAAGCCTTATGTTTTGCGACCGCGCTCAGGACGCGCAGCATGAAGCCAATTGGGCGCCTCGGCGCATCGGTCTGGTTGAAGGTGCCGATCAGGTAGATGTCCTGCTCGGGTGCATAGTATGCAAAGGATCCACTCGCTCCGGAATGGCCGATCAATTCAGGTGTCGCACGAAACAGCGTCATCCAGCGCGGAAGTTTGATCCGCATCAGGCCGTAGCCATACTGGATGGGGAAAAAGAGCTTGTTCCACTGTCGCATTTGAGCCGCTGCCTCAGCGTTGAAGAGCTGGTTCTGCATGAAGGCGCGCAGAAAGGTTAGCATCTCGTCCAATGTGGAGATGATGCCACCATCGGGTCCCATGCTGGTGAGGATTTGTGGAACGTTGAGCATCCGTTCCTTGTGGTAGACCGGGAGACCCACGTCCGTTCCGTCCAGAACTCTGGTTTGGCTTAGCCCTAGCGGAGCACAGATGCGCGTTTGCAGAACCTGATCGAAACTCTGCCCGGTTGTGCGTTCTATGACTGCACCCAGCAATTGAAAGTTCGTGTCTGAGTAATGCGACCGTCCGTTGTCCGGTGCGGCTTGCGGGGGCAGGGCGCGGGTCATCTGCAACACCTCCGCCAGCCCATAGGCGCGGTCGCGACCAGCTTTCAAGTCGGCCGCGAGATCGCTTTCATAATAATCGGCGAGCCCAGATGTCTGATGGAGCAGCTGGCGAACGGTGAACTGCTGACTGTAATCCACGCCTTTCACGACGTGGAGCCCCGTGAGATCCACATCCTTGAGGATGCTCTCGACGGTTTGGTCCAAGTCGATGAGATCGTCCGCTACCAGCTTCATGATCAGCGTTGCCGTGAACATCTTGGCGATGCTGGCAATCGGGAAGCGGGTGTCAGCAGTGGCCGCACCCGCGCGACCTTTGAAATCAACCCGTCCATCACCAGATTGCACCCGCAGGATCACCGCGTGCGTGTTTTTCTTGGCGCATTCAGCGTCGATGAGCGTCTGGAGGGTTTGATCGAGGCTCATTGATCTCTTCCTTTCGTATGTCGCGACTGCTCAGGCAACTTGCGGGTGCCTGATGAGCGTCAGACCGATGGCAATGAACCATGCGATCGCACCAAGACCAAAGACGGCACCTGCTGTATCACCCAGGATGGGGATCAGCGTCAGCAATCCACCAGCGCCGGTCAACAGACCAACGCCAATCGTCACTTTGCCAAGGCTGTGCCCGATCCACCCGGCGAGGCTGACGCAGCCAATCCAGACGCCCCCGGCAATCTCATTGCCGCCACCAAGGCCTAGCTCAACTGCGTGGAGAGTCTCCCAAAGCGTAACAGCGCGGTCCATGTCGATTGGTGCGAGATGGGCGGCGCGCTCGACGCCGACATTTGCAAGCATGCCCGCGCCGAGCACGAGCGTCGCCCAGATCAGCCCCAAAGCCCGCGTTACCTCCGCCCATTCCGGCGTGCCTTTGCTCAGCCTTGAGTGAACGGCGACAACCAAAACCGCGAGCGCCAATGAATTGAGGATGTAGATCACGGTATTCCAAAGGATCAGAATTCCGCCGCCTTCCTCAATGAATTCAACGACCCCGCGGGCGTCGATATCATTCGAGCCAAATCCCAAGGGGGCCAGCAGTGTCACGAGCAGGGCAAAACCAAACATGTAGGTGGCGGCACAGGCGAGGCCTGCAAAGCCTCCGATTTTTTGAAGTGTCATGGTCTTAACCTTCCGAAAGACATAGGTCGCTTGGGTGCAAGCTACTGAAATCAATTTGGGTTGAAGCTGGCGCCTCCGTGGCATCAACCAAGACGCTGGCTTCTATGAGCCTTCCATCCAACGCCAAGTCAGAATGGTCGTTAGTGTTGAGCGTCACTGTGATCGTGTGCTGGCCGTCCGGTAGGTCCGACAAATGATAGGCCGTCCCGTAGAGCCGCGCGACCTTGACGCCATTGAGGTAAAGATGGGCATGGCCGACGTTCGCGGCATGCGGTTGATTGACCATATCAGGGGCGAACGTGAAGTTCTCGACGTCGAGATAGATGTTCCAACCCGAGAGTGCATCCCGCTCGGCGCGTACGGCAACCGTCGGGCTATTTTCAGGGTCTACCTCGACCAAGCCATGAATATGTGGAGTGCCCTCGTGGGTGTTTGTCCCAGCAAGATCACTGGGCGCATCAATGCCTCGGGATAAGATCATTCCGATCAGAACGGCCGCAATGGTCCAGTAGCCGAGGAAGACGGGTCGGACACGGAGGGGTTTGAGGTGTTTCATGTCCGTCCCTCCAAGTTTGCCAGGTTCCAATGCCAGCGGTTCGGCATGCGCTTTGGTGTGATCTTCAACCTTTGACCGTAGCCCAGGACCAGAAGGACCAGCGCCGTCGCGATGATGGGCAAATGACCAATCAGCTCCACCAGCGCTTCCGCGTTTCTGTTTTCGAGCAAGAAGACGATGTTTGATGTCAGCATGAGAACGGCGACAGCCAGGATGTTCAGCCGGGTGACAACGCCGAGAACAAGGATGGTGCCGAAGACAACCTCCATGACGCCAGCGGACAGGACGAACAGCCGGTCATCAAACCACTCAAAGCCCAACAGAGGCATGAAATTCCAAGCATACTCGGAGATAAAGTGGTTCCCGAGCGCTGTTGGGTGCAGCTTTTCGGAAATGCCAAGAATAATGAGCGATAGCCCAGTGAAGATGCGCAAGACATCGACGGAATAGGGCTTCAGCTGCTCCCGCAATTGCGCGTCAGGGAACGCGTTGAACAGGATAAAGAGCGCGATGCCGACAATGTTGATATACTCAGAAGAGCGTGCGATCCCAAAGTGAACCATCATGCCCAGAAACATCAACAGTAGCAAAATCGCCGCGTGATGGAGAAAGTGGTTACTCAAGAGTAAGATGCCGACCGCGGCCTGCACGAAGAGAAGTGCAAGGCCGAACCCGCCGACTGCTTGAAGATGGGGAGCGATAAGGCTGCCTTCGTAAGCGGTGAGCAGAAGCGACATACCGGTCAGCACTCGCATCAGCTCCATCACGTCATGGCGCAGCTTTGTGTTTGGAACGGCCATAATGGGCAGTTTGGTGTCTAAGAAGACCGCTGTTCCGATCAGTGCCATCGCAATCAGAATCCATGCTAAGACAGCGGGCTCTGATAGCGCATAGGGTTGGAAAACTGCAGTATCTGGGCTGGCGCTATCGACAAACCAACGCACATGCGCATGCGCACATGCAGGATAAACAAGGGCGACGCCCAAGAGCGCCTTGGCCAGTGTATTTTTTAAATCAATCATTGCGGCCTCCGTTTTAAGGCTCAGTGAGAATAAGCGCTCAAGGACTTCGTAGGCTGTTCACGCCCTCAGGCGTGAACAGAGATCAATTGCGGAAGAACCAAGAGTTCGAAAACTCGGCTCGAAGTCCCTTTGCTCTGGCAACCCGACATCTCTTGCCAAGTGATTTGACAACGAATGGATGCGGGGAGTGCCTGGGTCAGGGGGGCCCGTCAGAATTTCATGAAGCGCACGAAACCGACAAGCGCGAATGGATAGGATGCTCTGCATGATTCATCTCCTATCCGACGACTGGGTGGCCGCGGCCGCGCAGGCACTCGACCACAATGGCTTCGCGGCGTTCACTGGCATTCACGGCACCTGCGGCACCGCCAGCCAATGCGCCAACAATCGCCCCGCCAAGAGCGTCGCCATCGTCGTCGGCCTCGCCAAGAACTGCGCCAGCACCAGCGCCTAGGACGGTTGCACCAAGCGTTTCCTGGTCAAACTGGCTCTGGTTGCGTGCCAAGGCTTGGCAAGCGCTCAGATCGCTTTGAAACGCGGCGGTCGGTGCGCCGTCGAGAATAGGTGTGTAGTTCGCGCCACTGTCGGCGCAGGCCCCGAGAACCAGAGTGGCTGTAAGCGTGAGGATATGTGGAAGTTTCATGGTTTTGTCTTTCTTTCGGATAAGACTGATCGTTCGCGCAGGCGCGTTCGGTCAGATTGGGATGGTGTGGTTTGGTGAGCGGGTCAGTTTGGTCCGTCGCGGATCTGGCACGCGGAATGCTCTATTGCCGCAAAGCGAGCGCGGTAGTCCGCGGCTGAAACACCAAGGTGGCGTTGAAATGCGCGACGCATGCGTTCTGCGCTCTGAAACCCGGATTGCAACGCAATTTCCTCGACACCGAGCGACGAAGTCTCAAGGGCGACCCGGGCCGCTTGAACGCGTGAGGTTTCGACGTATGCGGCGGGGGTCAGGCCGGTTTCGTCTTTGAAGCGACGCGCAAATGTACGCTCTGACAGATGAACCTGCGCGGCAAGCGCCGTCACCGTGAGCCGGTCACCAGGAGCGCTGTTGATGTAATCAAGGGCCTTGCTGATCGCCGGGTCTTCAGATCGCTGCGCAATCAAATGCGTACTGAACTGCGACTGACCGCCGGGGCGCATCATATACATGACGCTGAAACGCGCGACCTGGAGGGCGATCTCATGGCCCCAATCCATCTCGATCAGGGCCAGGGCCAAATCCATGCCGGAGGTCACGCCAGCTGATGTCCAGATGTTACCATCGCGCACGAAGATCGCGTCACGGTCTACTGAGACGTTTGGGTAATCCTTCTCAAGAACGCTGCACCAAAACCAGTGCGTGCTCGCGCGCTTGCCCTCCAGAAGTCCAGCTTCTGCCAGAACAAGAGCACCTGTGCAGATCGACGCAACGCGCTTTGCACGCGGCGCGACATCACGAATAAACTTGAGGAGTTCAGGATCCTTCAAGGATGACGACGAGCCATGCCCACCAGCAACAATCAGTGTATCGAGGTCTCGGTCGTCTTCAAGGATCTCTGCAAAAGAATGGGCGGCGGTGATTGTCAGACCTGAACTGGCTTCGACAGGTCCGGCCTCCGACGCGATCACGGCGATGTCGTAAGGTTCTGGGCCGTCGGCTGCGAAATACTTTGTCGTAGCCAAAATCTCGAGCGGCCCTATGACATCAAGATGGTGCACACCTGGGTAGGCGATCATCAGAATGCGGCGTTCGCGCGTCGGTGTCGGATTTTGGGTTCTACGTGTCATAGTCAGACTCTAGGTGAATTCTCTTGATGTCCGTTAGGACAAATACCCCACGTTATCTGCCAAACGCGGCCACAGCAGCCAAAGCCGGTCCTTCCGGCTGGATCGACAAGACGATGGCACCTGTTCTGTGCCGCGTTTCGACTTGCGCATGGGCAGCGGATGCCTCCAACAGTGGGTAGACAGTGTCGATCACTGGCTGCACCTTTCCGTCGCGCACAAGTCTTGTGAGGCGCTCCAGGTCCCTTGCAGTGTTTGGATTTACTGCCAGTCGGACTTTGCGGTCGAAGAACGGGTTCAAGAGTGCAGCTACAAGCTCGCGCAGTCCGACGTTAAGCGGAAGAAAAAGACCTCCCCGGCGCAGCAGCTTGCACACTTGGCGAGGCGCTACCACCCCAACCGCATCCAGGATGACGTCGAAGCGGTCAAAGATGTCTGAAAGCTTGGTCGCCTTATAGTTCAGTGTCACATCAGCCCCAAGAGAGCGTACGAGTGCTTGGCTTTCAGGACCTGAAAGTCCGGTGACATGGGCTCCGAGGGCTTTGGCGATTTGCACGGCATAGATACCAACTCCGCCTGACGCCCCGACGATTAGAACGCGCTGATTGGCCTTCAAAGCTGCGAACTGCTCGAGGAAAACCAGTGCAGCCAATCCCCCAAAGGGCAGGGCGGCAGCCTCTTCAAATGAGAGGTCGTCGGGTATTTCTGCGACTGCGGCAGTTTCCGACAAAGCCAGATACTCCGCAGACGCGCCGCCTTTGGACGTGATCCCAAAGAGCCGCTGTCCGGGAACGAAGTTCTTCACTTCCGATCCGACAGCCTTAACGACGCCAGCGAACTCGCTTCCTAGCCGGGTGTTGCGGGGACGAATGAGACCGAAGATCAGGCGCGCCGGTAAGGCAGTGATACCCGGAAAGGCAGCCGCCCGGATGCGCCAATCGCTTGTGTTTACGGCGCTCGCATGAACGCGGATCAAGATTTCATTTGGCTTTGGGATAGGGCGGGGGACCTCTGCGACCTGAACAACGTCGGGCGGTCCGTAACACTGATAAATCAGCGCCTTCATGAGTTTACTACTGGAGGGCATAGGGGCTCTCCGTTTGGTCGGCAACTTCGCCACTCAGTTCCGCGAGCCCCGTTAGGTTACGTATCTCGACCTTTCTTTGACCTTGGCAGCGGATGACACCTTGATCGCGCAAGAGTGCCATTTGGCGGCTTACAGTTTCATGAGTGAGGCCCAGGAGATCCGCCATCTCGAACTGGCACAACGGAAGAAATAGGGTGTTCTCGGCATTCCGCTGGCATCGTTTATCCAGGAACAGGAGGAAACTTGCGACCTTTTCCAATGCCGTTTTGCGACCCAGAACCAACAGCCAATCTCGTGCCTCATCCAGTTCAGCCAGCGTTTTATGCAGCAAGCGACGGGTCATTTCTGGTGAAAGCCGCATAAGCGCCTCAAATTCGAGGCGGGGGAAACTGCAGGTTGTGACCAACGAGAGCGCCGTCGCATCGTACTGGATGATCTCGGATCCCAACCGACCAACCAAATCGGTCGGCAAGAGCAATCGCAGGATTTGTGTTCGACCGTCCGGCAGCGAGGTACTTAAGGCCGCTGTGCCTTGCAAGATGACATGAACGCGGTGTTGGCCGCGCCCGCGCATTTGTATCGCGTCGCCGGCCTCAAACTGCCGCACGATCATCTGCTTGTTGAGGCGTCGCTCCGTATGCTCACAACTAGTAAGGAATGGCAGTTGAACCCAGTTGGGCGTCCGTGCGCTGGCAGGCTGTGGCTCATATTCGAAGTGGCTGGATAACATGTAGGTCATGATGCGCTCCCAGCCGCAAGAGACTTTGACGGCTCAGGCTTTTTTGCCTTTGAGTTTGAGGAAGCCAGTTCTGCAAAGTGCTCTGCCACATGCTTCGAGCCATGGGACTTGCCGACCATGTTCATACCAAGGGCGGAGAGGAAGAATAGGGCGGGGCCATGCACTGCCGCAGGCGTGACATAGGGCAAAAGCTTGAGTGCTCCGCGACGTAAGAAATCAGGCAGATGCATAATCTTCGGTGGCTTGCCCAATGCCTTAAACGCTGCTTTGGCCAGCTGGTTTTGTGTCAGAGTGTCTGGGCCACCCACTGGCACATAGTCTCGTCCATCCCAGATTGCGCCCGCGATCACCTCCGCGAGATCGGCGCCATCAATCGGGTTTAGCTTCAGAGAACCTGAGCCGAACAGATAGATGCGACCGGAGTCAGCCATGTCCAGAAAATCGCCCATGTCCGAGAAGAAGCCAGAGGGGGCAATGACGGTTGATTTGATGGGCGACGCTTGCAGACGATCGACGAAGGCCTGTTTGGCTGCAACCAATGGGATGTTTTGCATCTTATGTGCGTTGAGCACGTGCACATAAGCAAAGCGTTCGACTTTGGCTGCCAGTGCGTCTGTCAACAGGTTGGCGTTTGCCTGGTAGTCGACATCCCAATACGAGAGTCCATCGCGTTGCCGCGTGATCCCGAGGGTCGAAATCACCAAGTCGACACCATCCATGGCGCCGCACAGGGTCAGCGGGTTGGTGGCCTCACCTTCAAACAGCTCGGTGGCGTCGAGCCCAGATTTTCGCGCCGCGTCAGCATTGCGCACCAAGGCGCGCACGTGCCAACCCATGGACATATATTGCTTTACGATATGGCGACCGAGGTATCCGGTGGCGCCTGCAACAAGAACAGTCGTGGTCTTCATCTGTTTTATTCCTTCCATAAAATGAGTTGAGGATTATGCGGCCTTGGTGCCGAGAGTGCGGACGTCGGAAAGCCATCGGCTGACGGTGCGTTCGCTTGGGTGGCTTGCGTCTGCGAATTGAGAAAACCGTGTCGGTTTGATGCCGATGAAGCTGAAAATCTGGCAGCGCAGTTGGTTCAGAATGGCGTTGTGGTAGACGAACCGAAGCAGCCAGCTTTTTGTGTCCGAGGTCAGGAGGACCCGCGCCGTGCGCCCGCTGAGCATTGGTGTTGGCAAACCGAAGCTTTTCCTTCGTGTATCGAAGGTGCGCCCAGGAAGAAGCACGCGATCGAACAGGCCTTTGAGCTTGGCTGGGATACCTCCCCACCACATGGGCGTTGCGAGAACGACATGCTCGCTCCAGGCCAAGTCCTCCAAAACCTGATCGAGGGCAGGTTCTAACGGCTTGGTGTTTTGATAACCGCCATTGCCAAAATCACTATCAAAGGAAAGGTCGTGCAGATGCGTAACACGAACCTCGTGACCGGCGGTTTGTGCGGCTTCGGCATAGGCCAGCGACAGGCTGCGGGACAGGGATGATTCGCCAGGATGGCCGTTAAGAACATAGATGCGTTTGGTCATCAGATCGTCTCCTTGGAATGCGTTCAGTCGAGTTCGAAGTGTTCTAGATCCAACCGGCAGGCGTCAGTTGGGAAGTCGTGCAGTTCAGGGCGCTGAATGAGTTGGTGGTGTCCGAGGCGCGCATCGAGGTCAGAGCGGAAATGATCTGGGTTTTGCTCTCCAACATCTTGGAACCTAGGACTTGGTGATGTGATGCCGCATGCGACTTGAGGGGCAAGTTTCCAAGCCCGCCAACCTCTTCGAAGTGGTCAGGATAGGCGTCCACGGATGCCGCCCATCCAAGTGGGATCAACATTGTAAGGGTCGTGAGCTTGAGAGAATTCATGATACAGTTCCTTTGGTCCAATGACTTGTCAGGCTTTTGAGGGGGCGTAGGGTTCTTCCTGCACGGCGTGACCCATAACCATCTTGATAAAGAGGCAGGGGATGAACCATTCGAGGCCAGCGCCAAGGGGAAGCAGGGATAAGGCTGCGATCAGAGCCAGAACTGTGAGAAGCGCCGCAAATGGTCTGCGCAGGTACAGCGGTACAGTAAGAACAGTCCAAACTGCACCCTGAAGCAGCACGTACCAAACCACGGCGTTGCTGACCGAGCCGCCGAGAAACGCCGCTGCGATGATTGGGTGTACATGAATGGCGGTGAAGACACGCACATTCTTGGCGGCACGAATGAAGGCCCCTTCGCCGGGTTTGGAAGGGGTGTGATAGAAGCGTTTGCAGGAGTTCAGCATGTTCGCAACAGCACCGCCGCCGATGTCATAGGCAAAAAAGACCAAGACAGCCCACTGCCATGCAGAAGTTGCAGGGACGCCGCTCGCATAGGCGATCCAGATCAAGAGGGCAGTGACAACACCTGCGCCTCCGTAACCCATCAGGCGTTCGGCCGAGGTTGCGCCACTGCCGACGAGCGGATCCGTCGAACCGGAATAGGCCCACTCGATAGTTTTGGATGTCTCAGCGGCTTGCGTTGGGTCAGAATAGGTCATGATTGTCTCCATAAGTGACTGGACGTTCGGTCAAAAAGATAAGTTAAAAGCCGTGCATGCGTTTGGCCCATTGAAGGCCAATCAACGCACCTTTGAGCCGGGGGAGGAGGAAAAGGGAAAGCCCAATGGCGAGAGCTGAAAACACTCCTGCCATGATTGCCGGGTGCAAATCCCAGGCCCTGTAGGCAGGGACGAGGAGCGGGACGAGAAGATGGCCCACGATAACGATTGTTAGATAGGCGGGTCCGTCATCCGCGCGCTGCGGCGTCAGGTCCAATCCGCAACTATCACATCGCTTTGCCACCGACAGGTAACCATCGAATACATGACCTTCTCCACATCTGGGACAGGTGCGTCTGAAACCGCGGATCATAGACTGCTTCGCGTCTCTTTCGGCTGTGAGTTCCATTTTGAATCTCCGAATCGTTTATGACTGGCTGGTCAGTCATGTATAACTTGAATGACTGGACGTCCAGTCATAAATATGCCAGAACCGCAAAAAACCGAAATTGAGGTAGGAAAATGCCAAAGGTCGTTGACCGTGAAGAGATGCAGCACGGGATTCTCGATGCTGCCATGCAAGTGTACTCAAAGAAGGGTTACCATGCCGCCACCATTGCCGATGTGGCCGAAGCCGCAGGGCTAGGGAAGGGGACGCTGTACCTATACTTCAAGAACAAAGAAGCCATCGCCATCTCGATGGTTGAGCGGCACTTCAAAGGCATGGAAGATCGGTTCTTTGGACAAAAGATGCCTGATAGTTTGGATGAGTTCGCGGATAGCCTTTCCCAAACAATGAACATTCCCGATGAACAGTCGAAATTCATTCGTGTGTTTTTTGAGGTCTTTGGTCCAAGTTTTGCATCCGACACTTTCAGCGCGAAGGTCGCGAGCTTTTTTGACAAGTTAGGCGCTCACTATGAAGGTCAGCTCGCGCACTTGCAGGAGGCTGGAAGCATCCGAAAAGATGCGGATGCCAAGAAACTCGGCCGGGCTCTTGCAAGTCTGATCGATGGTATGATCTTGCACAAAGGATTGTTCAGTATCCCGGCGAAACGTCATGCTGCGATGCGTGGCGAGGCGATTGATATGTTTGTGCGTGGATTGGTCAGCGGAGTTAAGTAAGCCCAGCTTCGTCGTCCCAATAGGGCGTCTTGTGACCGACATGTTCAGCAAAGAAATCGACAAAAGCCCGCACCTTTGCTGGCACATGCCGGCGCTCTGGAAACACCGCATAGAGCGCCTGTTCGGGCATAATGAAGTTGGGCAACACGCGCCGGAGCCGCCCCGCCGCCAAGTGAGATCCAGCTATGAACGTTGGAAGACGACCTATCCCCAGGCCGGCGGTCAGCGTGGTGCAGAGGGCTTCACTGTTGTTGACCCGAAACCGACCCTTGGTCCTGACTGCAATCTCGCCCTCTTCGCCGATAAACTTCCACTCCAGGGGGTCTCGGGAATAGGCGTAGTGTAAACAGTCGTGGTCTGTGAGATTTTGTGGGTGGGTCGGTTCTCCGGCCCGGTCCAGGTAGTCGGGAGCGGCAACAATGACGCTGTGGATGGGCGCAAGCTTGCGAGCGATCAGCGCAGAGTCAGCCAGTGTTCCAGCCCGCAATGCGAGGTCCATTCCAGACTCGACCAGGTCGACAAATCGGTCATCCATCGACAGCTCCATAGTGATGCCAGGGTGACGACGCAGAAACTCGGGAATTGCTGGGGCGACATGCAATTGGCCGAAGGACATAGGCGCGCTGACCCGCAGATGGCCAACCGGAGCACCTTGCAAAGCGGCAACCGCGTCTTCGGCCTCTTTCGCTGAGCCCAGTGCCTGAACGGCGTGCGCAAGATAGATCTCTCCGGCTTCCGTCAGAGAGATGCTGCGCGTCGAACGATGGAAGAGCTGCGCACCAAGATGTGCCTCAAGCCCGCCAATCCGTTTGCTGACCGCGGACTTTGTGAGACCCAACTGCCGAGCGGCTGCTGCAAAGCTGCCGTTCTCAGCGACCGCCACGAACACGGGAATTGCACCAATCTCGATCACCAGGAGCACCCTTGGTCAACTTTTTCTCACCCTTGAGTGTATCAGATAGCCAATTATCGCATCTGGAGAAACCTTCTACATCGCTTTCAACAAAGGCAAGTACCGGAGAAAACGATGACCAAGATGCTGATCAATGGAATATTGCGGGACAAGCCTACTCAAGGTGATGGGCGTTTTGAGCGGCCGCCAAGTCGGTTTCGCAGTTGGATCGAAAACAACGCCAATGCTGTGTTTCCGGCGGAGCCAAATCGCTACCATCTATACCTGTCCAAGGCTTGCCCCTGGTGCCATGGGGTCGATTTGGTTCTCTCGATCCAAGGGTTGCGAGATGTCATCAGTATCACCTGGATGGATCCGATCATGTCGGAAAATGGCTGGGTCATCGACCAAGCGTCCTTCAATCCAGCACATGGCGTGCCGCGTGACAGGTATCTTTTTGAGGTCTATCAACGCGCGGTTCCTGATTACACGGGAGTCATCTCGGTGCCGGTTCTTCTTGACCGCGAAAGCGGCAAGATCGTTAGCACAGAATCCGCCGATATCATGCACATGCTCGGGCAAGAGTTTCCGGGTAGGGCGGGACCTGATCTTTACCCCGAGAACCTGCACGCCGAAATCGACAGTCTGTCCGATCTGATCCAGAACCCCATTCGCGAGGGCGTCTACCGTGCAGGCTTTGCCACCAGCCAAACCGCTTACTGTGATGCGGTCACGGCCATCTTTGAGGCCCTCGACACGCTGGAGAACCTGCTTGAAACCCGCCAATTCCTCGCTGGCGATCGTCTGACCAAAGTTGACCTCAAACTGTTTCCGACCCTGCTGCGGTTCGATCCGGTTTACGTGACACACTTCAAGATCGATCGGGCCCGCATTGCCGACTACCCCGCGCTCTCGCGTTACTTGGCGGATCTTGCGTCGCGCCCGGAGATCGCGGAGACCATCGACCTTCCCCATATCCGCGAGCATTACTTCAAGAGCCATAGGCACATCAATCCGACCGGGATCATCCCAATTGGACCGATGTCTCTTTATGCACTTGCCGCCCCAAAGAAGGGAGCCGCGTGATGCCAGGCTTTGTCCGATCTGCCTCACCCACCATTCTGATAATCGCCATTGGACTGCTTGTCGGTGTGAGCTTTACTTTGTCCAAGTTTGTCGCAATGGCGGATGTCCCGGCTTCCCTTGCTCTGTTTTGGCAGGTGGTTGTGGCCAGCATGGTCTTGTCCGCTGTGTTGATCGCGAAGCGGTCAATTCCGCAGACGGCACCACGTTTTTTGAATTACTACCTTGGGGCGGGGCTGCTCGGCGTAAGCCTGCCCGCGCTCGTTGGTTACCTGGTCCTGGGGCATATCACGACCGGGTTTTATGCTGCCCTGGTGACGTTATCTCCAATGTTCACATTCGCGATTTCGGCGATTGTCGAACGACGCATGTTACCGGTTCACCGTCTCCTTGGGATTACAGTTGGATTGTTTGGGATCAGTCTTGCCACATTGCGCGGTTTGGATCTGTCCGAGGTCGATCCGATCTGGATCCTTCTGGCGCTCAGCGGACCGTTTGTACTTGCCTCTGGCAACGTGTTCCGCAGCCGCGCCTACCCAGTCGGAGCGGATCCGACGACACTTGCTGGGGGAACACTCCTTTTGCAGTTGGCTTTGATTGGTGCTGGGCTCTTAATCACCGGAAAGATTGCCGACAGCGCCTCGATTGATCCCAAAGCGTTCGCTGCTATTGCCGGTGTCGGTCTGATCACAGCCGTTAGCTACGCGCTGACCTTCGAAGTGCAGAGGCGCACAGACGGTGTGGGCTTCTCACAAGTTGGATACTTCGCGACCTTTTCCGGGATTACCTTTGGCGCACTCGCCTTTGGAGAGACCATCTCCTTTGCCTTCATTGCGGCTCTGGTGCTCATCTTCGTCGGTTCGGCAATCACCAACGGACAATTGTCGATCCGTCACCTATGGCAAGCGGCAAGACCGTGACCCTGTTCAGACTGCGTCTGACATCTCACCCAGTTCAACGAAAGGAAAGACCAATGCGCATCACGTCCCAAAACCCATCCGAACACACACCAATGATCGCGTCTCTCTACTCTGCGGTCGACGAGATGAACGCTCAAGGTGTGGTTGATCACGTGACTGACGATGTTCAGTTCCAACTCGGGAACTTCGAGCCGCTTTCAGGTCGGGCCGCGGTCAAAGAGAGCAATGCCGCATTCTTTGCGACGATCAGGGCGATGCGCCACACGATCAAAGGCATTTGGTCCAGCGGCGACACTGCCATCTGCGATGGCACCGTTCACTACACACGCCTGGATCATACCGAACACGAGGTGCCGTTCGCAGCGCATCTCGGGCTCCGAGACGGGAAAATTGCGGACTACCGTGTGTACGTGGACATTTCGGGGCTATAAGCACGCCAACACTCGGCAGAAGGAGCCTACACGCTTCGATTCGATTTTTTTGCGTTATTGGTTCGTGAAGAGGTTTGTATCAGGTGGGATGCACGTCCTGTTCCACATCGTAGAGATAGAGTTGTGCAATGCTCAATGCCCGTAGCGCGGACAAAAGCCGCCAATAGGCCAAAGTCTGATCTGAGAACGTGGGATTTCATAGGGGGGGTTCAAGAAGCCGCGAAAACCCCAATGAAATAGAGGGCAGAGTGTACCACGGTTTGTCGAATGGGATCCAAGGGTTATAGTGGCGGTGTACCACTGATTAGCCCTAGGGGTTGGCAAGGCTTAGGCCGACGACGACCTCCTTTTTTCAATTCACGTGTTAACGCACTCAGCCACAGCATCACTTGCCGCCTTTAAGGCCAAGAGCATCTGAGCTACTCTTTAAGGAGTGGCCGAAGCGAAATGTGCCTCTGTTCCAGAGTTCTGCGTATGGTCACTAAACCCAAGCGGACCAAAGCTACGCTCTGCGCAAGCGCCGACCGTTTCCGTTTGGTAACGGGGCCGGCCCGAGCTTTCTTTTTGGCGGGTACTAGAAATGGATGGCTCTGAAATGGTTCCAGTTCTCGAGACAAAACGGTTACTTCTGCGGGGTCATCGAAAGAGTGACTTCTCAGAAAGCGCATCCATGTGGGCGGATGCGCGGGTCGTAGCACATATTTCCGGAGTGCCATCAACGCCTGAACAGTCGTGGTCTCGACTGCTTCGCTACGCCGGACATTGGCACCATCTGGGTTTTGGATACTGGGTTGTAACCGCCAAGGCCGACGGCTCATTCCTTGGAGAGGTGGGATTTGCCGACTATCACCGCGACATCGAGGCATCGTTCAAGGGAAAACCTGAAGCGGGTTGGGTGTTCAAGGCCCGATCCCAAGGTAAGGGATTTGCCAGGGAGGCAACGGCTGCCATGTTGGAATGGGCGGACCAAAACCTTCACTTCGCGCATACGATCGCAATATTCGACCCAACTCATGCTGCCTCGATCAAAGTCGCTACAAAGGTCGGGTACTCAAACGGTGTCTCGGGCCGCTTCGGTACAGAAACGGCCCTTTTCATGGAACGGGAAAGGCTCGTGAGGGTCGACGCGACCTCCCCCGAGGCTTGATCGTTGAAAAACGTTTATTCGCGCAGAGCGCGAACTGGACAACCGCAACATGTGTCATGCCGCTTGCGCAGGATGGGTTCTCTGGAAACTAAATTCTTGATCTTCGCAACAATTCCGACGCTTCACGACGGGCTCGCAGGACGACAACCGGGACGTCGGCTCCAAAGGCCTCGATCTCATTTAGAATGCGCGGCGCAGTGTCCTGATCAAAACGCCAGATGAACGTCAGGAAGGCCAGGTCTGGGATCGGCTCCGGGCAGCCTTCCGCCATGGCGGGCCGCACACGGCCAAAGTTTCCGACGACGCGGGATGCAAGGCAGGTGAGTGCTTGGAGGCGCGGCACGCGCAGCCAGATGATTAGATCGGCCGTCGGCACTCGGAGATCAAAGGACGAGGGCCCCGTTCCATCCATGACCCACCTGTCTCTGGCAACGAGATCGCGGATGATCCTGCGCTGTTCGTCTCGCTCGCGCACCTTCCATCCGGGGAGCCAACGCACATCACGGTCCATGGAAATGTACTCCAGATCGAAACGGGCTGCGATCTTGAGGGAAAGGGTCGTCTTCCCACCACCGGAATTACCGATCACCATGATGCGGTTCGCCGCGCGAAGCAGTTCGAAGCCTTCCGCAAGTGTCACGTAATTTGGCATGTCATACACCATCGTTATAGAGATCTGGAAACGTCGCACAGTCCCGCCTTAGGCTGGCACGTCCATTTGGTCGGTCAAAAGACCATTCCCGACGCGAGAGCCCCACAATGAAACCCGATATGGGACAGCATGGCGGCTTCCAATCCGGAGCGTACGTATAGCGCGCCAAACACAAGGCCTGCCAAGGTGTTCAGGACAAGCGTTCTAATCAAAGCGGCCGAGGTCGGGTCGGGTGTCGCCATCCAAATTGCCGGGAGATGCGCAAGCGCGAAGAGTTCTGCAGACAGGATGAGAGCGAGCCCCAAGGACCATCGGATTGGCATAAGCCTCGAGAAGCCAAGTGCGAGGATTGAAAGCACCCCCCACCGCATGATGAGTTCCTCTGTCACGCCGCCATAGAGAAGGCCTAACGCCAGACTTGTGAGCCCGGTCGGTTCACACAAAGCGGGCAGGTTGGACCCGGGGCCTCGCCAGATGGATGCGGTTGCACAGTCCAGTCCCGCAAGACCGAAGCCCAGCACGGGGCCAAGCCCAAGCGCCACGCAGAGGGTCCGCAAGGGAAGCGTATCGCCCTGAAGGATTGCGGAGCGAAGGCCAAGTCTGGGGGCGGCGAATGACCCTGCAACAGCAGCGGCACAGAGCAGAATGGCTGGATTGATCGCAAGGGCAAAAGCTGGAATGCCCGGCGGCGGGGGAACCAGCAGGACAACCGCGATGATGCCGGGCAAACCCAGTGCGACCGCGCGCAGGATACCGGCAAAGGGTCTGCTGGTACGCCGGTGATCCCGTGGCGATGCGGCGCGTTCGGTCTTCATTGCTCGACCTCCTCGCGTAGGGCCTCGTTCATACGCTCATAGCCTTCGGTCAGAACAGGTACAGGCAAGTCCGCAAACCCGATGAAAAGCCCGCTGAACACTTCGGTGTGGGACAGGTGCGTGCCGCCGTCTTCGGTATCGCGCAGGTCGAACCGGTGCTCACCACGGAAGACGCCCGGAACACCACCGCCCCAGACCAGGGCACGGCACGGCTCCGCCTCAAGCAGGGTGACATGCGGCACATCCACCACAACCCCGTCCGGACGGGCCACGCGGACCTCCAGTGGCTCTCCCACGACGCCGGACCCGGCGACACGAATGTGGTAGGGGTTCCACTCTGGATAGCGTTCAAAATCCGCGAGCGTCTCGTAGACCGCACAGGGCGGCGCATCGATGTCGATCTGCGTGTCGATTGTCTTGCGGGTTGTGCAGCCCGCAAGGGCCGTCGCGGCCAAGAGCGGCAGGAGGAGGGCGAGGTGTTTCATCGAAGGTCCTTTGATGTCGAAGGATCGGGGGCACGACCGGTGCAGCCATTTCGATCGGACTGGTTCGACCCGTGCGGACAAGGATGTGCGTTGGCGGCACGGCTCAGCATGGGACAATCACCCTGCAGACCGCTCACCGCGCTCAAGGGTGAGGGAGAGGGCCCATCGGCCTGCGCGCGAAGCACCAGTGCAATCACGATCAGCAAGGTCAAGAAAACCGGTCGGGACGAAGAATGGGGAAGGGAGGTCATGACGGCACGAGCCCCTCAGCTTCCAACACAGCAATAGCTGCCCAGGACGGAGAGGCGCGGTCGAAATAGGCGATGACCGCGCCCGTCGCATTGCGGTGCCTGAGCCGGGTTCCATCGAAATGGAAGAGAGCTGCGCCCGTAGGACCGAACGCGCGCCATGTCTGACCATCCCGGTAGAGAAGGCGGGCGCCTGATGCTGTCGCTGCACGTAGGAGCGTCCCGTCGAAGTGGTAGATTGCGGCACCGGTTCGGTTGCGATGGCGCAGATAGGTCTCGTCAAACGCAAGTAGCGCGGCACCGCAGGCGCTCGTGTCTCGCAACACACCAGCGTCCAATGCGTAAAGTGGCGCGCTGGTTTCGTTCGCCGCGCGCACGATGGTTGCCGAGTTGGCGAGACACCCGTCGAACGCGTGCAGATTAGGGTCCGTCGGCACACAGGCCGAACCAAGGGTTGCAAGAAAAAGGGTCATGAACATGCGTCGATGCATTTTCATCTCCGAGAGGAACAGTATTGAACAATTCCGCCACTGATCGGCTGCAGCGGCTATGCGCGTTGCCGGTTTCTCCAGAACACGGCGCCGAGTGCTGCAAGGCAGGCGATGTGGAACGCGACAAGGCCGTTCAGGTAAGCCACCTCCGAAGGGGCGACCGCGAAATCGGCAGGCACGTCGAGAACCCATGCGCGGAAGACGGTGTAGAGGAGGATCTGACTGGTCGCAGCAAGGACAAGCGCGGGTACAGCCCAATCGCGCCCGGCGAGAAGCCCCACAACCACGGCGATATCGAGAATGAGGTAGAGGCTATCAAGGACCTGCCACTTCAATGGGGCGAGCATCCAATCGAAACCCGTCAAGCCAAGCATGTTGGCAATGTGCACGGCAGCGCCGTAACCGTAGAACGCGGCCAGGCCGTACTTCAGCGCGGGGGGCAAAGCGAGTTGATTAGCCATGGATTAGCCCTCCGGGGTCCCAGTTGGCGATTGGTTGAACACGTCACACGAGACTGTGGACCTGCGCGCGCCGAAGATGTCGGAGACAAGGGAGCGGCCCGGGTTGATGACGAAACCCGTCCCCTCCGCCAATCCCGACAGAAGCACGATGCTCGCCTCGTGATCCGTTGGACCGGTAGAAACGGTCACTTCGTCGCTGACGATATCGACGCCCCGCGAAAGCGCTTGGATTAGTTCGGGGTCACGGAGCGCCAGAACTATTGGTTGCCGGTCGCGCAAGTTGGCTTGCCGCCCCTCGAAGTCGCCGGCCACCAGACGCACGGGCATGCTGTAGCACGCGCCCCCGATTTGCAGAAGCGCCGTTCCACGCCCGCCGATCCCGCGCAATTGCAAAAGGTTCGCCGATCGGGGCGTTGGAATGGTGATCGTGGCGCGAACGGTTTGGCTGTTGTCCTCCGCATGAGCGGCAAAGGCTGGTATCGCGAAAAGTACCGCGCTAAATGTCGTAGCCAGAGCGTGGTGGCTGAGTTTTCGGAAATCGTCTCTCATAGGTCTGTCGTCCTCGTTGATGGCTGCAGCCCCGACCGCCGGGGCTCATGCCAAGACAAGAAGACGAGGCCAGCACGTACCGCGCCCGGATTCACGATGCCGAACGTTCGGAAACTCGATCTCGAACCCGATCACGCCGCGACGCTCAGGGCCCAGCCTGCCGTGCGGCCCGAAATGCCAGTGCTGTCATCAGAAGGCCCGCGGATGCGAGCCCGGCGCAAAACCCGACCCACACGCCCGTTGCGCCAAGAGCCGCTGGTCCGGCAAGGGCCATGCCCCCACTAAGACCGACCAGCCAGTAACAAGTGGTGCTCAGAACCATGGGGCGCACCGTCTGGCGCAGGCCCCGGAGGCCATGGACATAGACGATCTGCAGCGCGTCGAAGATGAAAAAGGGCGCTGTCCCGCGGAGCAGGCTCATCATCAGATCTCGCGCAGCATCTGCGGTTTGGGTGCTCGAAAACAGCGCAACCGTTGCGTCGCTGAAAACGCTGATGGTGACGCCGAGCATGATCGCACTGGCGCAAGCCAGTCCACCGCCCAATCGCAGCAAACGACGGACCGGGGCACCGCCCTCTTTGCGACGGGCGGCAACGCGGGCCGCCAAGACCTCTCCCAAGGCGGCGCTGGCGGCGTAGTTCACCTCCATCACTGCAAAGACCACCGCACCGGCGGCAAGCCAAAGCGTCGACTGAACGCCCAAAAGATAAAGAACAGCGATGAACAGCACGCTTTCGAGGGCCTGTTGTGCGCCCGCCGCCCAGCCCAGACGCAGTGCGTCTACGGCGAGAAACAAAATGCGCCGGGCATAAAGTCCCGTCACCCTGAGAGCGCCGGAGCGCAGCACGATCAAAGAAAGAACTCCCGCTGCGATAGCATTGACCAACAAGGTGGCCCAGGCGGCACCGGCGATGCCCAACCCCTGCCAAGAGCCAACGCCGTGGACGAATGCAATGCTGGCTACGAGGTTGCCCATGACGATGCAAATCGACAGCCAGGTGATGAGACCTGTGGTTTGAAGGGCGTTCAGGACGTTCTTGAATATCCCAATGCAAAGCGCGGGCGCGATCGCCCATGCAAGGATGTGTGTGTAGCTTTCGAATGCGCCAACGAGCTCGGTTTCGTATCCACTCTTTAACAGGATCGAGGGCGACACCTGCGCCGTCAGGACCGCCACGGCGACAAAGACAAGCGCCACAATGACCGAAGCGACGACAACCGCACCGCATCTCGCTTGCGTCGGCCGCTCCGCCATCTGAATGGTGCCGATGGAGAGCACCGCGAAGCCCACGACCATCACGGACAGGATGATGGTTTTGCCAAGGCCGACCGCGGCCAGTTCCGTCGTGCCAAGCGCGCCGACCACGGCAAGGTCCGTCAGACCCACGAGAATTTCGGTGAGGTAGAACGCTCCGATTGGCAACGCGGTTCTGATGAGCGCGAATGCAGTGTCGGGAGAATGAGAGATTTTTGTCATGGGGCTACCCGTGCAGTTGCACGGTCACCCAAAGAGCTGATGACCAAGTTCCGCCATATGCGCTTGGCGGGGCAGCTTACCAACATAGAAAGTAGTCCTCCGCCGCGCCCACATCAAGACGACACGAGCACTTCGGGTCTTTTTCTTTTGAGCCGTGCAAATCAATCCGCGGTCTGCGTTTGCTGTGCAATGAACGCAGCAAAGCTGCTTGAATTATCGCGTCATCTCCGATCGGCACGCCGTAAAGATGTCGTTCCAAGCGTCAAAACACAGATGGCCCGCGCCAGATATCCAGTGGGTATTCATCTGCGGCACTGTCCGCGCGAGGTACCGCCCCATGGCCTTCGTGACGAAGATGTCATCATCACCGATCCACATATGGATCGGGACACGATTGTCGGCGATGTCAAAGCCCCAGTCTGAATAGGCCAAATAGGCATCCTGCGCTGCGCCGCGGCTTCCCTGCCGGAACGCCTCTACTTCCATGAAGCTGAAAGCCCGTGCGACCTCGGGACGACCCAGAACGCGACGATCAGGTGGTGACACCGCTCCTTTAAGAAGCCGGAGGAACATCTTAGGGCTGTGCGTTGCAACCCAGCCCATGGGCGCAAATCCCAATGACATGATCCACGGCATTCGCGTGGCCAACTTGGCAAAGGCGCGATCAAGTCGATTGAGACTGGCCAAAATCTTTGGGGACGCAACTGGCCCCCATGGCGCCAGCGCGCCAATGAACTTGAGCCGGGCAGGATCGATAGACGCACCGCAGGCAAACAGATATGCACCGCCGCCTGAATGGCCCGCAATGCCGAACGCGCCAATCTGCAAATGATCCGCCAGAGCCAAAACGTCCCTTGGCCAGCTCAGCAACGTGCGATCATGTTGAAAGTCCGACTGACCGAAACCGGGCCTATCGGTAGCGATCAGACGGAAACCGCACTGCATCGCGGCATCGTCGGCAAAAGCTGCCTCCAAGCGCGAGCTTGGTGTTCCATGGAAGTAAAAGACGGGAAAACCATCCGGTGCGCCCCCTTCGCTGTGGGCGAGGCGCCGTCCATCCATAAGCCGCAGGTGGCTATAGTCCGAAAAAGCCCCCAGCTTCATGGGACCGCCTTCGTGCCAAGACCAGTCTTTGTTTCGGCGCGCATCGTCTGTGACCCGACGAGCGAGGAGACGGCGGCGCTGTGGGTTTCCTCGTCAACCGGGCAAATGTCCGGCACAAGACCTGAGCCTTCAATCCTGCCGCTGCCATGGCTGATATAATCGGCCACGGGCAAAGACAGCGTGAAAAGATCGCCCACATCAAAGGGGCGTTGCACCAGCATCGCGCCGGCGCTTTGTTCTTCGACCAAAACGGCCGCCCGTGCGGTCCGCAGAACCTCTGCCACCATTTCCGCGGCGCTGGCTGTTCGGCGATTGATCAGCATCGTGACTGGGCCTTCGTAGATCGGCCGCATGGGCAAGAACTGCACCCGCGCGATCGGATGCTCTGAGAGGTGACGCCAAAGCCCGACAAGAGACGTTCCGTGCCAAGGTATCAGCGTTTCGATATGCGTACGATCCGGGACGTGCGCATTCTCGGCGTACCAAGCGCGACCCAGAAGAATCCCTGCGTCGGTGGGTTCTGGGATACAGTGTCCAACCACGTGACGCATCGCAAAAGACCCGCCGGGATTATCGCGCAGATCGATGATCAGCCCGGTCGCACCGTTCGATATAATCTCTTCGAAAGCAGCGGTTATGCGAGGGCCGGTATCGACGCCCATGAATGTCCGAATGCTGAGGCTAGCGACCGACCCATGCCAGTCCAGACCGACGGCACCATCGCCGATCTCCATCGTATCCAAATGGCGGCCAAGCTGCGCAGCACTGCGGCTTTGGACGGTCAATCCAACATGCGACAGGCCAATCCGTTCGAACCTTTGCACAAAACCGCTGGAAAACTCTTCCGGGTCGGACGCGTTCTCGGCGAGGTCTACGAGTTCTCGAAAGAGTGCTTGCGCCTCGTCGGTCGCGATCCATGCCGGGTTGAAGAAGTACCTTTCAAAAAGATGCTCGATCACCTCTGCGGATTGTCGGAGACGAGGAGAGTTTGCGGCCAGCCCACTCGGTCGACCGGCCAAACCAGCCGAAAAACACCACTTCAAGAGAGTGCGTCGATTAACCTGATATCGCGGCGTGGAAGGCTTGGGGGTTTGGAGCATATCGATGACATCCACATTGAATTACGGTCGCCTCAGATATTGCCCCCAAATACATGAATTGAAGATTTGGCCGCGTGCCAGACGTTCGAAACCGCGATTCCGAACGTCTGAATGGCCAGATCTGTCGTCAATCGGGTCAAAAACGCGTAGTATCTTGAATAAGTTCAATAAGCCCGACCAGGGGACATGTGTGACGTCCAAACAGCCAACTCACATGCCACGCGCGGACTAGGATATTCAGATGACTTCTATACCTTTAGCCTGGCTGATCTCGATCTTTGCACTTCTTTTGGCAGCCATTGTGGCGCGCCAGGTCCGGATGCCTATGCCTGCAAGAGTGTTCTTTTGCGTGGGACTGCTCTCGATTGTCATTGTAGCTGGGTTTGTCGGGATTCGGTTTCTGTTCAGTGACCCGGCTTTCATTGTTCTACAGCCTTATGTCGCCGCCCTCACAGCGCCGTCGCTTTGGCTCGGATTCCACTGTTTGACGGCGCAAGATGGCATTCCGGAGGGGGGCACAGTGTTGGTTGTAGCCAGCACGGTTGTTGCGGCCTGGCTCATCACCGCCGTACCGGTGCCTTGGACAGCGTCCTTTGCCGTCATTCTCGTCAACCTCATCTACGTGGTGCGGTTGTTCATCGTATTGCGGCTGCCTGCCGACGGGTTTGTCCACATCTCGCCGCAAGCTCAGCCTGCTCTGCGCCTTTCCCTTCTCGGGTCTCTGGCGTTCGTGCTGTTGGTGCTTGCCATTGACGCAAGCGTTCTTGTTACTGGGCTCGCTGCTGGCGAGGCACGCGCCATGGAACTTTTGTCCGACGCTGCCATATTCGTCGTGCCGGTCATCTCTCTTGGTTTCGTCGCCGGCCTCGCGCTCGCGATTGGCTCTGACCGTAAACTTGAAGAGAAAAGCCACCCGGACATGCCGCCGCTGGCAGAAGATCAGTTGATCTTTGATCAACTCGACACTTTGATGGCGGATGCCACGCTCTTTCGCGATCCTGAGCTTACAGTGGCCCGCCTTGGTCGACGCTTGGGCGTGCCTGCGCGATCTGTGTCCTCCGCGGTGAACCGGGTGACCGGCGAGAATGTGTCGCGCTACATCAACCATTTGAGAGTGCAGCACGCGACCCACCTTCTGGAGAGCACCAACCTTCCGGTGACCGATGTCATGCTCGAGTCTGGGTTTCTAAGCAAATCCAGTTTCAACACGGAGTTTCGCCGGATTGCCGGAAACACGCCTTCCGATCACCGAAAGGCACATCGGTCTGGCCGGGACAAAGGGGCGAGATCTGCGGCGGAACGCCCGGACTTGAACGTTCCGACACCACGGTCAAACCACGCAGCGTCAGCACGGCCGCCAAAAACGCGTGTTCAAACCAAACAGAGGGCTTAGTTCCACAACCCAGAAGAGGTGCGTTCAATGGCCGCATCCTATGGTCCAGACACTTCGCGGAACGTCCGCGGCGTCATGTTTGCAACCCGCTGAAAATCGCGCTGAAAATGCGCTTGATCCGCGTATCCACAGCAGTACCCGATCTCCGCGAGAGATGTGTTCGTCTCGGTCAGCAATTGCGTGGCTTCCCGCATCCGCGCCCTGCGCAACACACTTGAGAAGTTGCGGCCCGAGCGCCCGAGGTGGCGCTGTAGGGACCGTTCTGAGAACGCCAGTTCTTTGGCCGCGTCTTTCAACCGCCAACTGCGCCCGATATCGCGCGCCAAAAGATCGGCCAGCGTGTCGGCGATGTTGCCCGCCGCTGGCTCATAGGTGTGATCAGATGCTTGATCTGCGGACCAAAGCAGGGCGAATTCTACGCAAGCGCCGCGGAGCTCCAGGTTTTCAAAGGCGTCTGCAGAGACCGTCTGCCCCTCGAAACTGAGCCTGCAGTCTTCTGCACCGAGCCTCTCAAGCAAACCAAAAAGGACGCCCGCGATCAGCAGGTTCTCCGCCATGCTGGCAGGCGCGGCCGTGCTCCTTCGCGTACATATCCACATGTGTCGCCGGGCGGGATTTATCACGGTTCGGTGGCTGGAATGATGATAGCGCTCCAGGCGCATCCATTTGTCGGCCAGCACAGTCGGGTCCGGAGACATCGTCAAAACAGACAGCACCGGCGACTCCTCGGCCAGATCCAGATGCTGTCCGATATGCAAAACCGACGTCGGCCCGTGTTTGGCGACGAAGTTTGCAAGCAACGATGTCTTGTCCGTGTCTGACGTGACGCCGGTCACCATTGGATCGGGGCGGGCAATCCCTGACCCCAGGTCCGGATCGATCCTTCCAATTGCCGCCACAACGAGGCTCACAAGGGTTGTACTGGTAAATCCGGGCATCGTTCTGGTCCTCTCGGGCGCGGGTCAAGCCACCGAAGCGGCTCTACGCCCACACCATATCCGAGATCTTAGGCCAAAGCGGGCGCGATCATGCCGATCGCCAGCGCCCCGCCGGTGATCCACGCCAAACGTCCCATCGGACGGAATACAAAGGCGCCGTTTCTGCGCCAAAGCTGAACGGCCAGCAGGATGTGCCAGACGGCGAGAAATGGAAAGCCGAAGTCCACCAGTGGGTCAAGAACGTCCCCGGAAACGCCGATCTGCTCGCCCGCAAGAAGAAACAGCAGGGGTGACAGCGCGATCCCAAACCAGGCAAGGGACCGGTTCACGTTGGTTGCAGTTAAGAAGACGACGCACATCGACGCGAGCCATACACCCCAGCAGATATTGGCGATGTGCTCGCCCATCAGCATACCGGAATAGTGGTTAAATGCGCCTTCCAGCATCGCGGCCATCTGCGCCTTCTCCGGGTCCGCTGCCTCGGCAACTAGGTAGGGGATCAAGATGACCCAACGACCAAAGCCCAAGGCCTGGCAAAAACCGGCCAAGGTGCCGAAGATCAACGCCAGTGTTGCGGCTGCGTGCGATGCAGACTGGACAACATGGTAGAGCAGGGCTGAGATCAAAATTTGGGTCATGCCCGTCATCGTCAGAACCCAATAGGTCGGTCGGATCACGGACTGGTTTTGAGAGAAGATCGCAAAGCGCTCCGGTGCCGGGTATCGCAGGACATCCGGGAATTCGAAGGCTGGGCCAAGGATCATAAAACCGCCGAACATCGCGACGATGTGCACGATCAAGACCATCGCAGTGATACGGTCCGGTGTTTTGGCAATCTGAGACATGGGATTTCCTCATTGAATCCGTTTCCATGCCTTCTGATTGAAGATTTGCGCCAGGCGCTTATTGAAACATCACGCCAAACTGGTGGTCGAGTTCATTGACGACGTACATCGCAGCGCGCGATGACGAAGCTGCTTTTGACTGTGTTGGGTATGCTCGGCACAGATGTTTGAGTCCCGGGAGTTTGGCAAAGGCACTTTACCACTCCAAATGCGCCGACATTAGTGCAAGCTTTAGGCGACGCTTTTTCGCACGGGAGGACGTGGGCGACCGAATGCCGGATGTCCGCCCGCCGCAAAACTTTAACGTTTCGTCACGTGCTCGTTCGCAGAGTTTCGAAACAGATGTATCATTTCGACCGTTTCGACGTGTCGGTATTGCGGTTCAGCCAAATCATGCGATCCAGGAACCAGAGCTTCGCGCCCAGGGCGAGAATGCGCCCTGCAATTGTGAACCGAAGGCCCAAAGCCCATGGGCCAGGACTGGAGCAGCAACGCGCCAGCGCATCCGCTTCTCATACGGCCCGCACGGTCCAAACCCTCTCACGCCGGACACCGGATTGCCGGTGGTGAGTGTACTGGGGCTGGGGGCAAAGTACTCAATAACTCCCAATGAAATCCGCCCGTCGTTCGAGAAGGGCCGCGCTCAGGTAATCCACCAGCAAACGCGCCCTTTTCACGCGTCTGAGGTTGCCATGCAGCAAGATCCAGGTGGAGCGCCGCTGATCAATTTCTGTCCCTGGCACCCGCTGCAGTTCAGGGAACACGGTTTGTACCCAGTTCGCCAGAAAGGTCATGCCGGCACCGGCACGGGCCAGATGCAGATGCATCTGCGGGTCCGCCACGGTATGCCTGACCTTCGCCTTGCCAAAGGGCGTTGCGTCGATCATCGCCTGCAACTCAGGCGCGTCACCGTAGCCAATCCACGTCAGTCCAGCGCCCTTTGGTCCGGCCTTTAATAGCGCATTGTCGATGTAGTCACGCGACGCGAAGACTCCGAGCGACAGAGGGAAGAGCTTTCGCCCAACGGCGTCCTCATCGACTTCGAGAACATGGCGGATGGAGATGTCGGTTTCATCCTTGGATATCGAGTCGATGAAGTAGGAGAGCTTCAGGTCAATCTCGATATCTGGATAGAGCTCCGCAAAGTCGGCTAACACGGGTGCCAACAGGTAGTGCGCTGTCAGCGGATCGGCGGACAGTCGAATTCGGCCAGAGGCTTCGCGGTCCAGACCTTTGACGGCGCTGAAGCCTTTTAGAAGAGCAGCCTCCGCCTCGAGCGCTTGCGGCAAGAGACGCCGACCTGCGGCTGTAAGTGTCAGCCCCCCGGCGTTTCGGCGAAAAAGCGTTGTGCCAAGTTGCGCCTCCAGCCCTTCAATCTGACGGCGAACGGTTGCGTGGGTGCCGTCTACTTGCTCGGCTCCAGCACGCAGAGACCCTGATCGGGCAACGGCCAGAAAGGCGGGGAGGGCTTTCCAATCCATTGTGTACCTGTAACGAATTTGATCCGATGTGGATCACCTTAGTCAATTACTGGATCAGATTAAATCCGGCATCTCGGGTCCCATTCAGACGAGGAGACCACCATGGAAACCACTTTCAATGCTTGGAGCGTAAGCCGTTACGGTGGCCCAGACGTGCTTAAACCCGTCTCAAAGCCTGTTGCGACCCCTTCTGCAAGCCAGGTCCTGATCCGCATTCGTGCCTCTGCTGTTTCACGTGCCGACGGCTTGATGCGCGCCGGACAACCGCGATTTGCGCGGCTTTTCCTGGGTTTCAAGCGCCCGCGGGCCGGGCTGTCCGGCACTTGTTTTTCCGGTGACGTGGTCGCGGTTGGCGACGCGGTGACGAAATTTGCGGTCGGCGATGCGGTATTCGGTGAGGCCGGGCTGCAATTTGGCGCCAACGCGTCCCACATCTGCGTCGACGCGAGGGGAAGTCTTCTGACAAAACCAGACAGCGTGAGCTACGAAGAGGCCGCCACGTTGTTCGACGGCGCGATGACGTCTTGGCATTTCCTGACCCGCGTGGCGCATGTGCAACCGGGCCAAGATGTGCTGATCCTCGGCGGGTCCGGAAGCCTTGGCACGGCGGCGGTTCAGTTCGCCAAAGCCTTGGGGGCCGGGGTCACCGCCACGGCGAGCGCGCGCAATGCCGAGCTTCTTCGGTCGCTGGGCGCGGATCAAGTCGTGGACTACCACACCGAGGACCCGCTCGCGCGCGGTGCGACCTATGATGTCGTCTTCGACACTCTTGGCGTCTCAACCTTTGGGGCGGCCAAACCGGCGTTACGGAAGGGCGGTCTCTACATGTGCCCTGTGCTTGGCTTCGCCCTACTGCGCGACGTGATCCTGTCCAGCGTGTTTGGCGGCAAGACGGCCAAGTTCGCTGCGGCCGGTATGTCGAAGGCTGAGGTGCATCGCGAAGAGCTGTCCGAGGTTCTTGCATTGATGGAAGATAATCAGTTCTCGCCGGTGATGGACCGAACTTACCCGCTCGCTGATCTGGTCGAGGCGCATCGCTATGTCGAGACGGGCCGCAAGCGCGGCAATGTCGTTGTGGTTTAGGGAGAGAGTGCCATGAACACGCCGTTAATCCCTAACCACCAGGTCCGCTTTGCAGGCCTTTGCTACCTCATCATCATCCTGTGCGGTGTCGGGTCAGAGGTGGCCCTGCGCGGGCCGCTGATCGATTTCGGCTCAGCAGAGGCGACGGCGATGGCCATTGAGTCCGAAACGCTGCGGTTCCGTCTTTCGATCATGGCGGATGCAGTCATGGCGATTGCCGACGCGGCGCTCGCTGTCCTGTTCTTCCTGATGTTCCGCGCCGTCTCGGGGGCGCTCGCCTCGAGTGCGCTGATCTTTCGGCTGCTCCAGTCGGGGCTGATAGCGGCTAGCCTTCTCAACCTGCAAGCGGCTCTGTTGGTGGAAGACGCTGATCTTGCGCTCAGCTTCATCGCTTTGCACGCCTATGGCTACGATCTGGGCCTGATCTTCTTTGCGGTGAACTGTCTGCTCACCGCAATTCTGATCATCCGATCTGGATTTGTGCCGCGCATTCTGGGCGTCGGGATCGGCGTGTCAGGGTTGGTCTATCTCACAGGAAGCGTTCTTCGTTTTCTGGCACCCGATCTGCACGGTCTCGTCGCGCCGGCCTATGTCATCCCGCTGATTGCCGAGACTGCGTTTTGCCTATGGCTCTTGTTCTTGGCGGGGCGCGGGAAACAGGCAGCTATAGCCTGAAAACTTAGTGTCCCAGTCGCTCATCTGCTCTAACTAAACAAAACTATGGAGGCCCCAATGCCCGACCACAAGGTTCTGCAACTCATAAAGCAGGCTGACCAAGCGATCACCGCCGAAGACTTCGATGCGCTTATGCAGTTCTATGCTGACGATGCTGTTCTCGTCGTGCAGCCGGGGCAAATAGCCCGTGGCAAACCGCAAATCCGGCAAGCATTCGTCGCGATTGCAAAGCATTTCAAGAATGCGCTGACCGTCACGCAAGGGGACGCTCAGGTGATTGAAGGGGCGGGCACGGCACTGGTCATCATGGAAACGCTCTTGTGTGTTGGGGATGAAGCCGAGCCGATCAAACGGCGCGCGACCTATGTCTTTGAGCGCAACCAGACTGGTGACTGGCTTTGTACAGTCGATAACTCTTACGGCACGGACTTGCTTGATGCTGAATAGTGGCTGTTCCATCACTGAAGGTGTTGCGCGGTTATAGTGCGTGCTATGCCAGTAGGCATGTGCAGCCCAGCCGGAAACCGCCTGGCCCATCGAAGGAGCTTGATCACACCGGCTGCGACTAGTTTTGGGTCATCCACAGAAACCCAAAGAGCAGCAGTGCAGCGAATGCGACACAGGCGAAAGTTCGGAAAGAGTTCCAGAACGTCCAACGCCACGCCAGGATGTGAACCGCGTTGGCTTTGCTGGGGACTGTTCATTCTTCAAGAGTCATCAAGTACTCGGCAGCTGCAGCACTCATCGCTCGATAGTCATGTCCTATCCCGTCGATGATCTGGAGCTGCCATTTAAAAGCAACCTCGACCCGCTCAGCTTCTTGACGAGAATGTTCAAAAAAGCGTTGTCCGCGGTCTAAACGCCCTAAGCCCTGCGATTGATCAATGTGAGATGTGTGCAGCAACGTCCCACCAGCTTGGTCGCTATTGTCTAGTGCACCCAGCATGAGGACAAGTTGTGCGCCAAAGGCGTGCGTTAAGTCTGTCTCTGTCAGGCCCGTACCCTCCAAACCAGTGGGCAACGCCTGAGAGAGATCGGGAAATGTGTAGAACCCAGAATTTGCGGCGATGATAACGCGGGCCCTCGATTGGGGCGCGAAAATCGCGAAGCGATGCAGGATTTGCCCGCCGGCAGAATGCCCAAAAATATCGTATGTTTCTGCCTCAGAGTCCGTGGTTTGAACCAGCTTCTCAAAGACGCGATCAAAATCATCGAAAATCCAATCCGGGCGGTTCGTCGCCACATCAAACTGAATGTCGGCATCGTTGAGCGTAATTGTTGTTGCGGTCTCGGAAACCCGGGCAAAACTCGGGTTATCGAAGTGCAAGTTCGAGATTGTGCCTCCCATGTTATATGCGGCGAAGTCATAGTCCTCTTCCGAATACCCTAGCGCTGCCACGAATGTCCCAGAGGCACAGGCCGCGTCGATCCAGGCGTCCCTGTAGTCGTCGCTGTTCCGTCCAGCACCGGGAATGACGAGAAGGATTGGCGAAGACGAAGAAAAACTCTGTGGCCGCACGTAGTGCACGGTCAGACCAGCCGATCCAAAGTCAGGCAACTGGAATGAACCTAAGCCTTCAGGCAGGGTGACGGGGTTTTCACCCAAGTCCTGGTGGATCGGGACAGTGCCGTCAAAGCAAGAAATGTCACTCTGTCCAAATGCCAGGCTTGGAGTAAGCAGAACGAACGCGATGGTCAGCTCAGCGGCGCAATGAACAAAATTCTTCATGATAGAAACCTCCTCTAAACAGGTCCTGTTAGGATGCTGCAGCTTCCATGGCCGCGGCATCCTGCTTGAACAAAAGCGCCAAACCGACGGCGATGAACCATGCGATCGCGCCGAGCCCAAAGACAGCACCCGTGACTTCACCAAGGGGCGGAAAAATGGTGAGCAAACCACCGAGACCCGTGAGCAGTCCCAAACCGATGACGATTTTGCCGAGGGCGCGATAGATCAAGCCAGCAAGACTGACACACAAGATCCAGACGCCGCCTGCGATTTCGTTTCCGCCGCCGAGGCCGAGTTCGACTGCGTGAAGTGCTTCCCAAGTCAGAACGGCTGTCTCAAAGTCCGTTGGGGCTAAAGCCGCCATGGTTTCGGTGGTGACGTTTCCGATCATGCCCGCCCCCAGGACCAGCGTCGTCCAGATCAGGCCGAAGGCCATGGTCATGGTGCCCCAGTCGGGTGATTTGTTCCTTAGGCGGCCCGCCAGAGCGACGACAAGTACAGCAAGCGCCAGCGCGTTCAGCACGTAGATCACCGTGAACCACGTGATCATAAGCGCTTGATTGTCGACGGTGAACCGCACCACGCCGGCGGAGTCGATTTCGTTCGTGCCAAAGCCGGACCCCGAGAACACAGTCACAAGTAGTGTGAAACCAAAGATGTAGGTGGCCGCACAGATTAGGGCAGCAAGGCCCCCAATACGTTGCATAGTCATGATTTTTGCCTTTCAGGTTTGAGTTGATGAACGCGCGCCGTTGGCAGAATGGCACGGGCGTTTTCGAATTGGTTTTGGTGTTTTTCCGGCTCTGCGCGTGCGTCTAAGCCGAGGGCATACAGGACCTGCGTTTTGCTAAGCCCGCGCAATTGGTCGACGCATATGAACTGGTCGACGGATGCGCGCTCCGCCTCCTCTAGAAGGTTGAGTTTGCTTGGGTAGTCGATGTGCCATCCATCTACGCCTTCAGCGTCACGCTTGGTGCCGAGGCAGGACACGACCAGGGTCACACCGGTCATAACGCCGCTTAAGGATGTAGGATCGGCAAAACGCGCCTCTACAACATGGTCAGCGGCAATGGACTTGGCGCGGGAGATCTTGCGAACAAGGGCGATGACGTACCACCCCTGTCGCTGGAACTCCGCACACAAGAGGCGCCCAAGCGGACTACTGGCTCCGATAATAAGGACTTGATCCACAATGCCTCTCCCGCGCGGCGCTTAGCCGACGACCCGGTGGCCACGGCCACGCAGGCATTCAACAACGATGTACTCTCGCCGTTCGCTGGCGTCGACGGCACTCGAAACGCCACCAGCAAGCGCACCGGCAATTGCGCCTTCTAGCGCATCACCACTGTCAGCTTCACCGAGTACAGCACCGACGCCCGCGCCGATGACTGTTGCAGCAATGGTGTCTTCGTCGAATTGGGATTGGTTGCGTGCCAAAGCCTGACAATCGGTCAGGTCAGCCTGGAAGGCCGCCGTCGGTGCACCATCAAGAATGGGTCGATAGTTTGCGCCGCTATCCGCACATGCGGCCAACGCGACCAATGCCACACCGCCAAGAGCAAATTGTGTTTTCATCGTCTGATCTTTCTCGTTTCACTGTTGAGAAAGCAGATAACGAACCCACAGCCATCACGGCATGACCGCAGGGGTCAACGAATTGACGTTTGGTGACAAAGCTAAGTCAGGCTGCCTGACTGAGGTAGGCGGTTGGGCTCATGCCGGTCCAGCGTTTGAAGGCGCGCACAAAAGACGAGGCCTCAGAGAAACCAAGAAGATAGGCTGTTTCGTTTACCGTCACCTTTTGGCCCTCTAGATACTCCACCGCCATCCTCTGCCGCAGATCGTCATGGATTTCTGCAAAGGTGACGCCCTCTTCCTTCAATCGGCGATGCAGAGTTCTACGGCTCATCGCGATGTCACTGGCCACCTTGTCCATCGAAATCGCACCTTCATGCATCTTGGGCAGGATCTGCGCCTCGATCTGTGCCCGGATTGATGTATCGGTGCGCAGCTTGGCGAGCATCTCATCCGCGTGGCGCGTGAAGATTCCAAAGGCATACGCATTACCGGGCTCGAATTCAGTCTCCGGACTATCCCAGATCGGATCAATCTGAAGCGCATTTCGGGACGCATTGAATTCCACCGGTACACGGAAGAGCTCGGGATATTGGTCCACATGAGGTGGCGGTGGGTATGTGACCTCCAGCCCGACCTCGAAAGTTGCGTCCGGGAAGGATCGCCGGAATTCGCTGATGAAACGGGCGAATGATGCTTCGGTTGCCATGTAAGCTTCAGGCGAAACAGGCAGATGATCAACGATCCAAAGACCACCGTCTTGATGCAGCACTTCAAAACGGTTCGTCCCCGATGGCAGCTTCCCGCTCGCCATGAGGTGCAAGTATCGGTTGAGCTGTTCGATCGAATGCCGAAACGAGGCTGAGGTGTGCACAATTTGTCCAACAACCGATATCGTTTCGAGCCGCGTTTCAAGCGTATGACGCAGCAATAGTGACGTATCCCTCGTTTGCGCGATCGCTGCACCAATCATCGTCCGATAGGCCGCTTCCGGGACGCGATTGTCCTGGTCCGACAGGTCCTCCTCAGTCAGCCCACTTGCCGCGAGTAAGGCATCGCGTTTTGCACCTTTTTTGCAGGCATAATCCGCAAAACTTGCCGCAAACCCGGCCGCCATTGTTTGTTCTGTCATCAGTCGGATTCCCGCCAAAGCACGTCGAAGAGTACATTTCAAAATCAGTCACTATCAAGAAGCCCGGTCAAGTTGGCGCTGACCGCTGCTTCAGTGTGTGCGACCTCACGCTGAAAAGACGGGTAAAAGGACAGATCAGCGCTTGACGACACGCCATCCGAACAACAGGAGCCACAGCATGAAGACCAGCTCACCGATGGCCAAAATGAGCACCCAACCAAGGTCGAGCCCTGGCGCAAAATACTTTGCAAAGAAGGCAACCAGATATGAACTGCCTGCCAGAGCAACAACGATTGAGAGCCAACGGGGCACGCGAACTGACCGCCAAATAAGGGCGCTCAACAACCACAGGTGAACCCCGAAGAAGCACAGCGCCAAGGCCTCTATCGTCCTTGCCGTTAAGATCCGGACCATAACTTCCGATTGCAAAACGGTGCCGCTCAGAACATCCGATGTCAGCTCGGCGGTCGCGAGATCATAGGCACCCAAACTCGCTGCGAGACCAACAAAGGCCAGAGCCGTGTAAACAAGCCGTGCCCAGGCAACCAAAAGCGCAAGCGCCGCCTGACCGGGGCGCAGATACCAATACAGTGCCCAAGCAACGATCACATCCATTACGTAGGTGACAAAGAGCAGAACAATACCGGTCAAATACGGATTGCCGTTGGTTTGTAGGTTGGTCGTAGTGGCTGCGGCGTCATCCAATACGATGCTTTGAGCCATGAAGTAGAAATGCGCGAGTGGCGCGCAGATCGTCATCACGAGCAATCCTAAACCGGCAATCAAGGCTGCGCTTCGTATCGACAACCAACCAAGGTCCTCGGTGTTATTCACTGTATTCATCTTCAAATCCCTTCGTTCAAAAAACTACAGATCGGCACTAAGGATGTGCAGGACGCGTCTGTAGTTGGTTTCAACTTCACCCCACATCCGGGTGCCGCTCGTATTCACAAACTGGACGACTACGGCGTCCAATTCGTCGTGATAACGCGCGATGCTTGAGTAGCCGGGAAGCAGCCCGGTGTGCCCATAGGCGTAGAGTTCGGAATAGAGCGCCTGCTCCGCCGGGGTCAGCAAAGTGCCTTCCACCAGCGCCCGTAAGAACAGCCCAACATCCTGCGTTGAAGCGACCATTGATCCGGCGGGACTGTCGAAATCAACGCCTTTCCAATCGTAGTCTTGCCCAATGACATAGCCGCTCATCAGATCATCGGTATCGACCTGATCCACAGATATGAAAGTGCGCGACAGGTTGAGAGGATCAAGGATGTCCTGACGGATGAAATGCCCGTAGTCATGCCCGAGCGTCTTAATAATCTCGCCGATCAGAAAGTAGTTGGTGTTGGAATATTGGCGCCGCGTTCCCGGTTCAAAGTTAGCGGATTGGCCGGATATGATCGACATGACATCGCCTGCAGGAAGGCTTGGATCGTGCCAGGGGTAATCTGGCGCATCAGTGTAGTTCGGTATCCCGCTGCGATGTTGGACAAGCATGCGCAGCGTGATCCGGTCGGCATTGTCAATTTGCCCTGCCAAATCAGGTAGGTAGGCAGCAACGGTCCCGTCCAAAGAAAGCTGTCCACGACCCACGAGTTTTGCGACCACAACTGCTACGTAGAGTTTCGTGATACTGGCAATTTTGAACAATGCATCTGGGCTGGCGACGACTTCGCCGGACCTGTCATTCCATCCACTTACGAAAAAACTTTCTTGTCCCCCTTGGTTCACATAGAGGATGACACCATCGAACCGTTGCGCGGTCGCGTCATCGAGTTGTTCTTGAATGGTGGCGGGCAGAGGTTGCAGCGCCATCTTAAGCATGGTCCAAGGGACAAACCATGGACTTGCCAGTGTCAGCAGTGTCGACGAAATGATGAACGTGCGCTTCATCGTTCCGCGTTTCGGAGAGTATGTCGACTTTGTTGAGGCCACGTTCATTCGCCCAGCCACTCGCTAATCAGGTCTGCCGAACGACGGGCGTCAACCACCTCCATGTGCTGAAGGTCAGGTAAGACGTGGTAGGTTCCAAGCGATGTGAAAGCCTCCATCACCGGCTGGTATTGGTCGGCCACAAAGGCTTCATCTTTGGACCCGGCGATCAGGAGCGTTTCGGGCAAGCGCGACACATCGGCTCCAAGCTCGGCGCGCGGATGGTAGGAGGTGTTGAGCCGGTAGGAATAGCTGGTGGTGATCGGTCCAGCGGCATCAGTTTGAACAGCATCCGGCAGATTGAATTGGACCACATTCAGACCGTTGAAAGCGGTTATTTCGAAGCCATTGAGGATTTCCAGGCCGATGTAGCGTCGCAAAAGTGGATGCGCCCACCCGCCGGCATTAGGGCGTGTCGTTGGCACATCATGGCCCAGATATGGTGCTAGCAGGATGGCACGATCCATCAGGTCCCCATGCGGACCGCCCGCAAAGCGCACAACGAGCCCGCCACCAGAGGAATGGCCAAGAAGAATAACGTCCTGATCCGGGCTGGCTTCCGCTTCGATCAGCGCTGCGAGGTCGTCTTCCAACTGGCCCACATAGTCCACATCGCCTCTCCGTTCCGGCGACGGCCCATGCCCGCGCAAGTCCGGTACTAGAATATTGGCGACACCGTCGGTGGCCAGCTTCGTGGCGAGGTCTTCAAACTGTCCGCTATGCATTCCAGAACCGTGGAGCATCACCATAAGCGGCACGTTTTGGTCTTCTGACGGGTATCGGCGGAGCAGCAATTCGGATCCGCCAGACCCCGTCCAGGTTTCAAGCGCGACAGATGTGGTCCCCAAGTCTGTCCGATGAAAAACCAGCGTCTTGCCATCTGGCGCAAAATCTCGTTCTGGCCAATCCGACGCCACCAGCAGAAATGGCGTTGCCGCGATGGCCAAAACGAGGGCGGCGGCGACCTTCAAGAAGCCGCGAATGAACCTCTGCATAACAATGCCTCCAGCAATATTGGTGCAAATGGGCTCCAAGGTCCGTTTGCTTCACTGGAGGTGAGATACCGTTGCAGCCAGAGTGTTGGGATGACCTTACAGGCCATGCGGTTGGCCGTTGCGGCCAATCTCGCTTATTGGACTTAAACCAGCGACTGACGAAAATCTGACGGGCTAAACCCAGTCCAGCGACGAAAAGCGCGCACAAATGCCGAAGATTCCGAGAACCCCAATAGAAATGCCACCTCTGCGATCGTTACTCTGTCAGTCTTGAGGTATTCGCGCGCCATTCTGTCACGCACGCCGTCGTAAACTTCGGCATAGGTCATACCCTCGTCTTTGAGGCGTCGATGAAGGGTCCGTTCGCTGACACCAAGTTCACGCGCCACGTGGTCGCGCGCGACGGGTCCTTGGTGCAACTCTTTGAGGATTTGCCCTTCAACGCGGGCTCGAAGTGTTTCCGTGTCTTTTAGCGAAGCCAGCAATGCGTCAGCATGATCGACAAAAAGGCTGAGCGCGTATTCTGGAGTGTTCTCTTTTTGGAAGGTGACCCAATGCGGATGAATCCGAAGTGCGTTGCGCTCCGCGCCGAACCGCGTGGGTGCTTGAAAGATCTCTTGATAAAGGTCGGCGTGGAGTGGGGGGGCAAAAGTCACTGTAACTTCAACGGCTAAAGGGATTGAGGGTTCAGTGTTGCGGTAACTGGAGACAAAACTGGCGAAGGTCGCTTCGATGGCATCTGGCCCGGCCAAATTGACCGGGAGCGCATCGACGAGCCATGTCTCGCCGCGCGTTTGGACGAGTTCGAAACGATGATCCGCTTGGGGCAATGGAATATCAGCAATCAACCTCACGTAGCGATTGAGCTGTTGGATCGTCTCTGAAAGAGATCTAGCAGTCGCAACGATCAATCCGACGATTGAAAGATGCTCAAGGCGTTGATCTGCCGCATGACGCATCGGCAGGCCCGTGTCGCCCGTCAGCTTGATCCCTGTCTCGATCGCGGCGCCATATGACTCCGCAGAAATGCGTGCATCTGGGTCCTGCAACTCTGCTTCCGAAAGCAAGGCGGCGGAGAGCATATTGCTTCGGTCGACGTCATGCTTTGCCGCATAGTCAACGAAAGAAGCGACCAGGCTGGCTGCAATCGTCATGTCCATAGGTCGTTGTGCTCCCTTACGTGGCAATTTCGAGCGATCGTTAGCGGAGCTACATCGACCAACTTAGCTTTATGCTCGTACTACATTCGCTAAGTATCAGTCTGCATCATCTCCGCTACTGCTGCCATCGCTTTATTGGTCAAAGTTCATTGGAGACTAGCACAGCAAGAGAAACAGGCGTGTTACTTAACGGCCGTTCAGGTTGCGCGTGTGTAACGAGTAAGTAGCGGGACAAAGCGGGTGTCTGCTGCAGTAGGTCGAATGACCGCTCTAGTTCTCTCTGTTGCCGGAGAAGGGAAAGGCTCTCGCGATCAGATCGGCGACGTCTGCAGCTGGTGCTGCTGTCCCGCTGGCAAGAACGGCAATCGCTAAGTTCTCATCAGGATAGATCCGCACCGCTGACGCGTAACCGGGACCGCCGCCACGATGCTGGAGCCAACGGCGTGTCTGTCCACCGGTTTCAAACCAACCCAAAGGAACGTCTTGTTCAGTGGCCGGCACCATAAGGTCCGTCGCGTCAGTCCCAACCAGCACACCACTTCGCATCGCGGCATCGCCCAAGAGTGCTGCGTCTCTTGCGGAAGCGATCAGGCCGGTCGGCGGTGTCGCTTCCACATAAAGCCGGTTTAGCCAAAGGAGTTGACCCTGCCGCGTTTGCACGAAATCGTGCATGTCGATCATAAATGGCAAGAGAGGGCTGAAGACATGGATTGCTGGGTGGCTGCCGAGCACTTCATCGGGTGCAATTTCGGAATTGAAAACGAAGTCGGACGTCGTCATCCCTGCCGGGGCAAGCACCAGTTCCCGAACGACGTCTTCATAGGTCTCATCGGTGACCGCTTCGATCACGGCTCCGAGGACCATGTAACCAAGATTGCTGTAGCGTCGATCCTCACCCGGTAAAAACATAAGTGACGTATAGTCCGGCATCTTCGAACGCAGGTATTCGGTTTGGTTGGGCAGGTCTTCGTCATATCGCAACCACCCGAACACAGCCGGGACCGTATCCCTGAGACCGGACGTGTGCCGCAGAAGATCGCGGACGGTCATAGCGCGGCCTTCGGATTGCTCAACCTCGAACCATGGCAGAAGATCCGCGACCGGGGCGTCAAGGTCCAGAAGTCCATCTTCGACAAGGTCCAATACTGCCAGAGCTGTAGCGACCTTCGTGACCGACCAGACATGATAGACAGAGGTCGTGGTGGCCACGCGATCCTCAAAGGGGTTGGCCTGACCTGCGGCATGTTCCCAGATGCCCTCTCCGTCGCGGATGACGGCGACTGACATCGCTGTGGCGGATCGAGAGGCGATCACGTTTTCAATGTAAATGGTAACGTCATCCCGGCTCACGTCCCCTTGGGGCGCGCGGGGCGGCTTTATTGCGATGGCGTACAGGCTCACGCCCAATAGCACCAAGATGGTAACCAAGCCTAAGAAGATGCGAAGGGCCGCCATGAGCACCACTGCCTTGCCTCCATTCCGTGTCCGAATGCCTGAGTGAATGAACTCTTGCGTTGGATCTGCTGCAGGTTTCACACTCATGTGGCACTCTCCTTCTGATGAGAGCAATGTCGCGGGATCGGCCGCAACGGGCATTATCATTTGATAACGGGATGGAAGATTGGATCTGGACGGCCTCATTCGCGCGCTTGGACCCAGGTTGACGGGCGCTCCGCTTGCGGAGCTCGAAGCAGCCTGGGCACCACGGTTTGTAAGGAAAGGAGAGGTTCTGGCGCATCAGGGCGATCAGGTCGCTCAAGAGATCATGGTGCTCGATGGCCGGATCGTCAGTCAGATCTACGATGCGGGTGGTGGCGGCTCTGCGGTTGCATTTTGCGTCGGGCCCGGTTTCATCACTCCACACATCGCACGCACGCGCGACTGCACATCGCTCGTCACGCTGCAGGTTACGGAAGATGCGACGATAGCGGAAATGCGGGCGGACACGCTTCTGGAAAGGATGCTGCAATCACCGGATATTCGAGACTGGGCCAACGGCATCCTTCGTGACGAGCTGTCGCGAAAGACCGATCGTGAGTGGTGCCTCGCAGCCCTCGGCGGGTCGGATCGGCTGGTTTGGTTCCGGGATCGCTATCCGGGATATGAAGACCTGTTTCCCCATTCCCAGATCGCCAGCTTTCTTGGGATGACGCCCGTAACGCTTAGCCGCTTGCGGAAAGCGAGCTAGGGCTGAAGTCGCCATTCACCAAACGCGTAGCATTCGATGAATTTGGGCTCAACGCGGCCGTATGCTACGCACGGGTCGAACGGCTGCTTAACTAACCACAGCTCAGTTAGCCAAAAATTAACATAAGATCGATTATACGTTATGTCAGTATTGCTTACGCTTTCTGCTCTCCCCCGCCCTCACTTAGGTTCGGCCCATACCGGACCTTGGCTGACCTATGTAGCGCCGCAATGCACCTTCCTTGAACCGGCCATTCGCTGCACCAGCAACATTCGGAAGTAACAAGGTAGAGGTCCCTCCGGATCAAGACTCTGCACAAGACGCAACAGAGTGCAGGTAGCCTTCTCCAATGCTCAATATTTGGTGGTCTCGACTGTCCGGTTCCTCTAATCTCTGTCCTAGGAGGGTGCCGAATGGCTCGTGGCGAATTGATGAAAAAACTGCTGGTCAACTACGGTCGGGACGACGAGTTTCGAGCCGTTGTCGAACAGATCATTGCCGAGGAAGAGAAAAAGAACAATAAGGTCCTCGCCCGTGGGCTGCGCAAGGCCCTAGATGGGATATCCAGTTCCACTACACCTAAGGAATTCAATCGTCTCGTCCCTTTCCCCGATGACGCCAATGAATTTATCCAGCGGGTTGAACCTCGGTTCAGCCCCGAAGACATCCAGCTCAGCGTTGAGAACATTAGCCTGTTTTCTGGTTTGATCGAAGAGTTTCGCAAGAGTGATGTGATCAAACGCAACGGATTGCCAGTTCGGTCGAAATTGCTTTTCTGCGGCCCTCCTGGAACTGGTAAAACGCTCTGCGCGGAGATCTTTGCTGGTCAGCTCGGATTGCCCTTTTTCCACGTCAAGCTGGACCGCCTCATCTCGTCCTTCCTCGGCGAAACCGCCACAAATATTCGCAAAACCTTCGAGTTCGCCCGGAGGCAACCCAGCGTCCTATTCTTCGACGAGTTCGATGCACTCGCCAGATCACGTGAAGAAGGAAACGACCATAGTGAACTACGGCGTGTCGTTAATTCGCTGCTTATCTTCATTGACCAGATCCAACCGAGCGGTTTTCTGATCGCGGCGACGAACCTAGATGGACAACTGGACCCGGCAATCTGGCGACGGTTTGACGAAGTAGTTTGGTTCGATCACCCCGATGAGAATATGACGCGAAAGTACCTCGTCAACGCGATGAAGAACGTAAAGCTCGACTTCGATATCGAGGACATGGTCCAGAGTACGACCGACTATTCTTATGCGGAACTCGAAAAAATCTGCAATCAAGCCAAGAAACTCGCAGTTCTCGCCCGCCGTAAGACGATTTCAAAGAAACATTTTAGGGAAGCCATTCGATACGCTGATCGACGTCGTATGCGCATCCGGAAGTTAACCCGTAAAGCGTGAGATAACCCTTGCCACAGCATCAGCACCTACCATTGGTGCGCCTACCCGAGAGCTTTGACCGCCGCAAGCATGGGATGGTTCCCGCAGCGCCTGGTCGCGGCGGCGGGCATGGTGGGCGCGTACGGCAGGAAATAGATCGTGCTGTTCAAGAACAACGTGCGCAGCAACGACCGCCCCGTTTTGTCGATCCCGCCCTGATCCTACGGGTTGAAATGTCAGGAGCAACAATGGAAGAGGACTGGGAAGGTCTTGGTCTGACCGTCCTTTCAACTGATGACGACAACACGCTTGTTCTTTTCGCGTCGACAGATGACCTGCAAGACTTCCGGTACAGACTCAACGAATATGAAGGGCCGATCCCTGACGGACAGCTCAACCGTCGCTATGCCGGATTTATTGACCGAATTGGCGATATCGCTACCGTCGCGCCACGCGACCGCATCGGCGTGCGCGCACGAGAGGAAGGTTTCGCTGAGACCGAAGATTTTCAGGACGCCACCGAATACGTCGTGGATATCGAGCTATGGGAGTTCGGTCCGCCACAAGCCCGCCGTGCCCTTGCTGAAGAGATCGTCGCCTGGGTTGAGGAGCAGAACGGTGAACTTTACGATCTGTACTCCGGTCCATCAATTACCATTGCTCGGGTCCGGGCACGCGGGCAAACTCTCCGTCCCATACTAGCGATACCTCAGGTTGCCTTTGTCGATTTTCCTCCTCAGCCGGACTTTGTGGCAGAGCCCCCGGAAGACTTTGCGCTCGGCGATCTACCGCCCGTCGCTGAAGAGGGCGATGACCTACCTGTCATCGGTATCCTCGACAGTGGCGTAAACGATAATCCGCTGCTAGTGGGTGGCATCGTTGCCCAGGAAGGTTTCCCAGAGGACGTTCTGGGCACTGCAGATGTTTATGGACACGGTACACCGGTGGCCGGCATGGCCCGCTTCGGCGATTTGCGCTACCAGTTGGACCTGCCGGAGTTGCAACCTGCAGCCCGTATCGTTTCTGCAAAGGTGGTCACCGACCAGGGCCAGTTTTACGAACGTCGAACCCTGCCCACACAAATGCGCGTAACGATTGAACGCTTACGGAATAACTATGGCTGCCGTCTTTTTGTTATTTCCTTGGGCGATCTACGGGCGCGTTACGAGCGGGGCCGGGTCGGACCATGGGCCACAACCCTCGATGAGCTTGCCCGTGAACTCGATGTCGTCATCTTCGTCTCCGCTGGGAACCGTGATCCCCGTGGCGGCAACGCTCTTGAACAGGGTGTCACCCAGTACCCGCGCTATCTTTTGGAACCAGCAAACCGGGTTTGCGAACCGGCTGGCGCCGTGAACGCAGTCACCGTCGGCTCGCTCGCAAATTCCAATGGGCTTGGCCCACAGCACGAATTTGATGTTCACATTCAAAGCATCACCGAAGCGGACGAACCTTCGCCCTTCTCACGGGCCGGTCCAGGTGGGGGCGGGATCAAGAAACCTGACTTTGTCGATTATGGCGGCACGTTAGTCTTCGATGCAGTCGGTCGGCGCTTGCAGCGAGCGCCCGTGTTGCCCAATGCGGGTGTATTAACGACGAATGCGGACTTCCAGAGACAGCTTCTCGTGAGCAAGACCGGAACCTCTTTTTCTGGACCTCACCTTGCCCACAAGGCAGCGCAAATCTTGCGGGCTCTGCCGAACGCATCCGCCAACCTCATCAAGGCGCTCATGGCGGGATCAGCTCATGTGCCCGAAGCCACATTGCAACGCCTCAACAGCATCCCGGATGTGGAACGAGAACAGATTTTCGGGAATGGGCTTGTAAACGCTGGAAAGGCAAGCTTTTCAGATGATCATCGCGTCGTGCTCTACGCGGAAGACAGCCTGGGCATGGACCAATTTGCTGTCTATCAGGTACCAATTCCTGGTGACTTTCAAGGAAATGGGCCACGTTGGATCCATGTTTCTTTGGCCTTCGATCCGCCTGTCAAACGCACGCGTGCGGAGTACATCGGAACAAAGATGAACTACCGTCTGATCCGCGGCTGCCCGGCCGATCAGGTTTTCGAGCACTTCCGGTCACATACCGGTGCAGATACCGAGCCACCAGGGATAGAGGGTCGTTTCAAATGCAATCTGCAACCCGGGCCCAACCGTCGCGATCGAAATACCATCCAGACCTCCAGCATAAAATTTACGCAGGAAACTACTCAGTACGGAGCTGACTATTTTTTGGTGGTGCGATGTGTTGGGGGCTGGGCTTCAGACGAAGAAGTCAGGCAACGCTACGCCATAGTTGTAGAGCTGGAACATGAAGCTCAGGTCGAACTGTACGCGCGGTTGCAACAGCGCGCGCGTGTACGGACCTAAACACCAATAGGCCTCGGATTTAGGAAGCACAAGCTGGGCAAGTCTTGGCCCGATCTACATTCCTGAAAGGTATGTTCATTGTGGTCGAGGGTTCCACCTGCACTGTGCGCAAGTCATGTTCATAACCCGCCCCAAAAAACTCGCTTGCATGGGTCGCGGCCAATGCTGCCGCCTGCATGGATGCAGGGACAGCATAGGGAATGAATGAACCTTGTGCACAAGGCCGAACGGCTGTGCCGGTTTCTCTGGCCTCCGGCTTGAGGGGGTTAAAGCGCCACTCGCCCTCGAAGCGCGGCTTCAGACAGCGATAGCAAGCTTTGCCTTTTCCCCAGCGGGCAAGATAGCTTTGCGCGGCAAGGCCGTTGCCAAAGAGCATGGCAAACAGCGTCGGCGGAAAGGACTCAGCACCACCGATCCGCGTGAGCGCGAAGCCATTCAGCGCCTCAGAAAACTGCTCATCGCCGGTTGCATCGATGACCAGATCATAGCCTGCAAGCCGGTCAAAAGTGCCCTGCGCATGTGCGGCGACAGCCTCAAGCTTCGAGTCCGGAAAATCGCTTCCTAACTGATCAGCCAAAGCTACGGCCTTGTTTCGCCAAAGATGGCGAGCCCCTAGTATGTGCCGTCCGAGATTTTCCGGCTTGAGTTCATCACGCTCGATAAGCAGCAGCGCCGCACCAAGCTGGACAAGCGCTCGGGCAAGATAACCGCCAATGGTTCCGCAGCCGATCATGGCCAGCCGCTTGCCTGTCAGTGGCGCGGCTCCATCGAGATTGCGCGCCGTGATTTCATCATGGCTGGCAAGCACACAGTGGAAGGTTTCCAACCGTGCGCGCCCGGCTTCTTTTTTCCAAAGTCCAGGCAGCGCCGACGCCCTAAATCCCCCTTGCTCCGATTTCTTGATCAACCCGGTCTTTTCCCCACGGAACCCGATGATCGCATTCGAAGCAGCGATCATGAGCGCGGGTCTTTCCTTGGCCGTCCCAATTGCGAGATCTACCAATGATCGCGCGCTACCCGTTTGCGGCTGAAGCCAGTCGGTCGCGCCTTCCAGCGTAAGTGTCCCCGATGATGGCGGGCGGATTGAATCGATAGCGTGCACGACCGGCGCTTCGAAGGTTTTGGTGAAAGTGCCTCCGGCCTTTTTGGTCCAAGCTTGAAGGCGCTCTTCGCTTCGTCCTGAAATATAGATTTGCGGACCGTTCTGAAACTCACCAATCCCAAAAACGCAGCGCGTAAGTTCCGCGGGTTCATCGATTAGGCAATAGGGCGTGGCGCTCCAATAGGAAGCTAGCTCGGCCATGTAGGCTGGGCTCGGGTTTCCGTGAAGCAGAGTGTTGAGCGTAGTGCGGGCTTGCTCAAGGCAGGATGCAACGCTGCGATCTGGCTGGTACCGGTCGAGCAAAAAAGTAGCTTTGTCCGCATAGCACAGGCTGCCGTCACTGGCGATATGCGCGGTGAGGCGCTTCGGAAGAGTGTCGCGCTTGAGGACACGGATTTTCGGCAATTCCAGAAAGTCGTAGTCGGTGATCTCGATCTCTAAGGATACAGATACCGTGCCAACCTTGACCTGGCCTTGATACCGATCCCGGCCAGAGCCGGGCACGAGCATAAAACCCTTTCCTGCAAGAACTTCACGCACGCGCTCCCAGGCGTCCATCACCCTGAGGTCGTGCGCGCCGTGGTCTTGAGCGGTGTGCTTGATACAATCGCCGCAGGAGCAGCGACCTCGGGCACCGTACTGTGAGCTTTGACAAGATCGGGGCGGTTCGGCACGCGCCGGCCGAGCGCGCTTTGAAGGCGCTGCACGGTAAGTTCTTGTAAGTAATGCCCATTCAGCGCAGTTCCGACCGTCTTATGCAAATCGTTGGCGGCGCTACGATAGCGAGTACGCTCGATATCGTCCCAGTCGTTGAGGGCGCTCGGCACGTCTAAGACCGGGTTCTGGATCGGATCGCGCATCAAATCGGAAAGCGCGCCTGCAACCTGATGAAATGCCAGGTCGTCTCGCGTCTCGTCGGCAGAGACAAGACCTTCGCGGTAGCAATTGGCGATACAGACCATGAGGACAACCGAAGACGGCCCGCCTTTCTCAAAGGCGAAATCGCGCCAGCCTTTGAAGTACCGGCTCTGACGCCGAACTTGCGGCCCGTAGCGGGAAAACTGTTCTTCGAACCAATCATGCAAAGCGCGGGGATCGGACTGCACCCAGCCCTCTTCGCGGTGTGCCAACATGATCCGATCAGTGGGGATCCGAAGTGTACGGTGACGGTTCATCAAACTGAGCATCTGAGATGAGGCAGTTACCAGCGTTTCGCCAGTCGCGTCGCGAATGCTCTTTTCCAGAGTCTCGAAAGCATCATCGGGGATCGCATAGAGCGGGTAATCGATATGCATAATCGGGCTCAACTCTACCCGCACACAGGTGCTCTTCTTCTTGATGGTCCAGCCTTCGGCATCGCAAAGAGGCTTGATAGCACCCTCAACCAATTCAAAGAACTTCTTGGCGGCAAGGCCCGGCTCCTGACGGGCCAAGAACGAAGTCTTCACATAGACGCCCGTGTCGCGGTCGCTTTGCTGTGGCGGCATAATGGCCGGTTCCACCGCCGTGTCATAGGCTAGCCCCCCTTGGAGCAGGAAGCGAACATCAAGGGTCGGCGGTGCTTGTTTGGATGCCCTATAGGCATCGGTTGCAAGAGCCATCTGTTTGCCAAATTGAACGGCTTCTAGTGACGCGCGGCGGATGGCGGCCCGGAGCCTCCGATCAGCACTAAGCAAGGCTTTGCGCGTCTCAACCGGCAGCAAGATTGCCTGATGAAAAGAATCGCTTTTGTTGGCGCCGAGAAACAAGGCATGGGCATTCAATGAAGACATCACGACTCACCGGAATGTTCTATGTTTGTCCACACCATATGGGATATCTGCTCAGAAAACAAACAAGACCTTGGGCATCGCCGATAGATCGAGAGTCTCTTGTACGGCAACCGTATCACTTCAACGCAATGACACTGTCACCGGGCAAATGCAGGCATGGATCTGAGGATCCGTTTCTGTTGGGAGTTCGTGCTGAAGGCGTCCTCATAAACATACTTGGCTCATTGCGTGACGAGAATGAACCCTGTTGTTGTTCAATCACTGCGGTTACGATGCTCTGATGGCAAGGATATGGTTTGAGGCCGTTCATGAATTACATCTCAATTGACGGCGATGACATCGGTCGACGAATAGCGGCGATGCACCTTGCCAACGATGAAGAAAATCTGAGTGCTTTTGTGCTGTCGGTGCAAGACAAAGTCGAGCAGATAACACGAGTTCTAGATGAAGCCGGTTACACCATTATCTTTTCTGCTGCTGATGGAGTGGTGGGACGGAGCGAAAGTTGCGATCTGGACAACATCGAGCTTTTGTACAAGCAGATAACAGCCATCGGAGGCACGAGCCTAACCTTCTCCGCAGGCGTAGGTCAGTCGCTGAGGGAGGCCTATGTTGCGCTCTTGTCAGCGAAGAGTAACGGAAAGGCCCGCATCTGTAGTTTCTCGGAGATGATCTGACTTGTTCCGTGTTATCAATTTCGTAGTCCTGATACGTGTAGTCGCGATCGCAACTACAATATTGACGCTACTAGTGTACGGTGTGATCCAACGGTATTTTCCAGAGATAGTGGCAACTGTTCGCCCTTATACTCTGGCTCCCACTATCGCTCTTGTCTTGACATTTCTGCTCACGTCAAAGTGGATTTCCCGGCGTCTTTGGTGGATTGCAAGGCTGTTCAATGGATCTCTTTATCCGGACCTGAATGGCGTGTGGGAAGGCGAAATCGAATTTGATGATGGAATGCGAAAATTGAACGCGCGGGCAGTTATTCGCCAATTTCTTCTGAACACAGAAATTGACATGCATACTGAGACCGCAAGATCGTCGACACTAGAGGCAACTCCCGTAATCAGCAGCGGTCAGTTCAAGCTTTACTACACCTACTCGGCGAAACCGAAAGAACCCGGGTTTGGCACGTACACTGGGTCGACGATTTTTGACATTCGACTAATCAAAGAAGAAAAGAGCCGGCAACTTGAACTATCCGGGTACTACTACACAGACAGAGGCACGCGAGGCCGAACTCGATTAAGGCAAACTAGCGCCGATCCAAACGTGGACGTTTCCTACTACTAGAGTGTGAGTTCACCATTGATGATAACAGGCTGACGCAGCAGCCCGAAACGAGTTGAAATCGCCCTGGTTCCAACACACTGAGTGTCCGTTCCGCAGCAGATAATGAATTCCGTTTGCACAAGTCAAATCCCCAGTTTGACAGGTCTCTATCCAAGCCAGGTAGTTCTCCAAAGTCTGCTGCCGACTCGCTACGAAGTTCTGTCTGGGCACATTGGAAAGCATCCCTTCAAGAAAATAGGATGGTGCAATCCCATCCCTTAGATAGCCGTGCCGAATCATCGCGTTTCTCATGTTCTTCAACACTCGTACGCTTGACTTGAATCGCTGAAACGTAGCGCCATTCAATTCGGTACAGTTGCTAAGGTGTTGTCGAGGATAGTTAACAACTTTCTCACCTTCGGAAGTCCAGAAGCAAACCCCTTCAACGACATCTGGCTCGCCATTGGCTGGATATGACGTGAATGTCTTGCTTACTACGCAGACCAATACATCTGCATCGCGTCTTGAACTATTCCCAGGTACGAATATTGCCTTCTTTCCGGCTTTCACCCCTTGACCAAATGCTTTCTGGAGCCACGCTAAGACCTCTGCCTTGAATTCATTGAACCCAATGCCACCGAGTGTTCGATTGGCTTCATACCGAGCCTTCTCCTCTGCATTTAGATACGACGTATCAGCATAGTAGACCGAGGTCAGGCAGATCACGATATCCACATCACTGTCGGCATAGATGTTGGTGTCGTTGCCGTAAGAACCCTGAAGGAAGATGCGAAAAGACCACTTGTGAAAAGGGGACACTGAGTCCTCCAAAACACCCTTTATGCTCTGGTAGGTGCTGGCTGATTGAACTTTTGAACCTTGGTGCGACCAAGTTTCAAGCTGCTGCTCTGGAATTGCCATTTCAGTCGATTTTTCCCAATAGAGCTTTGATATCATCCTCGCGCTTAGCGAAAGAATCCGCGCCCCGCTGCCTAAGCATGTTCAACTTGCTCAGGTCATGCTCAAAAAGATCGGTCGCCATCTCTGGCTTGTCGAAAGTTTCGTTGATCCGGACCGAAGGCACTTGTTTGAACAAAACTCTCTGGAGCTGTTCCATAGACGCAATATTGATCGCTAGCGTCTTGTCCAGCACTGGTAGCGTTGGAAGCGCTCGACGGTAGAGGCGCTTGTAAATTGGCTCTTTCGGTTTGGGGTAGTTGCCGCAGCCGACGCTAAGTACACGACAGTTCTCGGGCTCAAATTTTAATGCAGCGACCGCATCCGCAATTGCGTAAAGCGAAGGGTTGTTGGCGCAATAGCCTCCATCCGCCAGTTCCACTTCGTCGCCCATGGCTGTGGTGACTTTCTGTCGTTTGAAATATGGATATGCCGAGCAAGAGGCTTGTACAGCTTCGGCGATTGTGCATCCAAACCCGGGTGTAAATGTTCCCAAACGACCGTGCAGCTGTTCAATTTTGCCCTTGAAGATCATGGGCGTCTCGAATTCCCATTTGGTCGTCACTACGCCAAGACCTGTCTTGAGCTCTTCAAAAGTTCGGTCCTGGAAGACTTCGTCGGCGAGCTGCCGAAGCGCCGCCGAACGTGTATGGGCAAAGCGCCTCTTCATAACTTCGGGCACGTTCTCTCGATACAGCTTGTGGATCGCTTCCACATCTTCGCCGAGCGCCAAAAGCGAACCAATAATCGAGCCGGTGCTAGTTCCAAAGATCAAGTCGAAGTGTTGATACAATGGTCCGCCGAGCAGCGCTTCAACCTCACGGAGCACTCCTAGAGTGTAGAATCCTTTTGCACCACCGCCATCAAGGCTCAGTATTCGGCAAACTTTGTCTCCGTCGCCCACGATATGGAGTTCCTCATCCGACATACTACAAGATGTGGCAAGTCTTCACTGCGGTTCAAGCTTTGCTTGCTATTGAGTTGCATATTGCTTGACTGACACTGCGAGAATGATCGCTTTTTATAGCGTGAGCCTGAACCTTGCGTCTGCAGCAAATGTCAGCTTCCCGCCCGGCCTGACAAAGGCGAGGCCACTATGCGCGTGTGATTTCGGGAGTGGCCTCACCTCTCCAGGCGAAACACCAGGTGTCGCCTTGGCGGACGTTCTGAACCAAGTGCGGGCGGAACGCGACGAGG
>CAYUSM010000003.1:0-57908 GCA_964447345.1 uncultured Sulfitobacter sp.
TGGGCGGCATGGGCGTTTTCGTGATGCTGGGCATGTATGTGCCCATCGCATTGATCCTGATGTCTTTTCTGGGCGTCTGGGCGATCAAGGGGTCACCTCTGCTTGCGGCCAAAATGCTGGGGCTGGCGGCGAACGACGCGATTGCAAGCTACTTCTTTGGCGTGGTGCCGCTCTTTGTGCTGATGGGCTTTCTGGTTTCGGAAAGCGGGGTTGGCCGAGATGCCTTTGACGTGGCCAATGCAATGTTTCGCAAGATCAAGGGCGGTCTTGGGGTCGGCACGGTGGCGGCCAACGCCATCTTCGCGGCAGTCACCGGCATCTCCATCGCCTCGGCTGCCGTCTTTACGAAAATCGCAGTGCCCGAAATGCGGCGGCATGGCTATACCTCCCGCTTTTCTGTCGGCGTTGTTGCGGGCTCTTCCGTGCTGGGAATGCTGATTCCGCCCTCGCTTCTATTGATCCTTTACGGCCTGCTGACGGAACAGAGCATTGGCGATCTGTTTGTTGCAGGCATTGGACCCGGTATTCTGCTGGCGGTTTTCTTTGCCATCGGCGTTGTGCTGATGGCGATATTTGCGCCGAAGTTCACAGGTGAGAACCTGAGCAATGACAGCACCACGCTCAGCGGACGGGACGTGCTGAGCAAGTCGATACCGCTGACCGCCCTGATCGTGATCGTGCTTGGGGGTATCTATGCGGGGTTTTTCACGCCCGTTGAAGCGGGTGCCGTGGGGGCCATCGGCGCATTGATCATCGGATTGCTCAAACGGCGTCTTGATGCACCGGCATTGTGGCGGGTCCTTGTCGAGACGGGGCTGGTAACCGCTGCGGTCTGCTTCCTGATCATTGCAGCACAGATGTATTCGCGGATGCTGGCCTTCTCCGGTGTGCCGAATGCTTTCGGCAGTATGGCTGCGACCGCCGATCTGGGGCTTCTGGGTTTGATCCTGCTCTATTGTCTGGTGGTGATCCTGCTTGGCATGATCCTCGATTCTTCCTCGATCATGCTGATCCTTGTCCCATTGATGCTGCCCATTCTGAACCCGATGGGGGTGGACCTGATCTGGTTCGGGATCGTCACCGTGGTCGCCATTGAAATTGGCCTGCTGACCCCGCCCTTCGGGATATCCGTTTACGTAATCAAATCCACGCTCAACGATGACAGCATCAGCCTCGGGGACATCTTCTTGGGGGCGGCGCCCTTTGCGCTGATGATGCTGCTGTGCCTCGCGCTGATCATCGCCTTTCCCGTCATCGCCACTGGCCTTTTGTAACAGGAGACGCCTATGCCGCGCACCTTTGTCGATCTATCCGTGCCATTGGAGGCGGACATTCCGTCTGATCCGGAGATCATGCTGCCGCAGATCGAATACTTCAGCCACAAGGACACGGCTGAACAGATGGCGGGTTTTTTTCCGGGGATGACGCCGGATCAATTGCCCGGCGGTGATGGCTGGGCTGTGGAGAAGCTCACGATCTCGACCCATAACGGCACCCATCTGGATGCGCCCTACCATCACCATTCCACCATGAACGGCGGCGAAAGGGCGATCACCATTGATGAAGTGCCTTTGGAGTGGTGCTTCAATCCCGGTGTGAAGCTGGATTTCCGGCATTTCGATGACGGATACATGGTCACGCCTGATGACATCGATGCGGAGCTTGAGCGGATTGGGCACAAGCTGCAGCCGCTCGATATTGTCGTGGTGAACACGTCCGCGGGTGCGCGGTATGGGGAGCCGGATTATCTGATCAGGGGCTGCGGCATGGGGCGCGACGCGACACTGCATCTGTTGGAGCAGGGCGTGCGGGTTACGGGAACGGACGCTTGGTCCTGGGACGCGCCATTTCCGCTGACGGCCAAGCGCTTTGCTGAAGAAGGTGATCCCAGCATCATCTGGGAAGGCCACCGTGCCAGCATGGACATCGGCTATTGCCACATCGAGAAGCTGGCGAACCTTGATCAGGTGCCGCCGACCGGTTGGACCATGTCCTGCTTCCCTTTCAAGATCAAAGCCGCCTCTGCCGGGTTCATCCGCGCCGTGGCAATCATGGAGGACTAACGCATGGCAAAGACCATCATCACTTGTGCCATCACCGGAGCGATTCATACCCCCACGATGTCGGACGCCTTGCCGATCAATTCAGAGATGATCGCCCAGCAGGCCATTGACGCAGCGAAGGCCGGGGCATCCGTCCTGCACCTGCATGCGCGCAATCCTGCGAACGGCGCGCCGTCAATCGATCCGGCGCATTTCATGGAATTCCTGCCCCGCATCAAGGCGGAGACAGATGCGATTGTGAACATCTCTACCGGTGGCAGTTTGAGCACCGGGATCGAAGATCGGATGGCCCCTGCGGTCGCGGCGTCGCCAGAGATGTGCTCGCTGAACATGGGATCGCTCAACTTTGCCATGCACCCGCTGGCGGACAGGTACAAAGAATGGAAATACGACTGGGAAGAGGCTTACGTGCGCGGATCTGTCGGCAATATATTCCGCAATACGTTCGATGACATTGGCAAGGTGGCGCAGACATTGGGGGGCGACCATCAGGTGAAGTTCGAGCATGAGTGCTATGACGTCGGCCATATCTACAACCTGAAATTTTGTGTTGATCAGGGGATGTTCAAGGCGCCGATCTTTTTGCAGTTCGTCATGGGTATCCTGGGCGGGATCACGGCGAACATCGACAATCTGGTTTTCATGAAGCAGACGGCCGACCGGCTCTTCGGCAAAGACTACCAATGGTCCGTCATCGGCGCGGGCGCTCAGCAGATGAAACTGGGTGCGGTGGCGGCGCAGATGGGAGGGCACGTGCGCGTGGGATTGGAAGATTCGCTTTTCATCGAGCGCGGCGTGCTGGCTTCCTCCAACGCGCAGCAGGTCAAGAAGATGCGTGGCATTCTGGAGACGCAGGGCAATCAAGTGGCAACACCTGCAGAGGCGCGAGAGATGCTTGGGTTGAAAGGTATGGATAAGGTGGCGTTCTGATGACCACTGAGCAGCCCAAGGAGCCCGTCGAAGTTGTCTTTACCTGCACGGGGCAGGCAACCGGCAAGATGCGCAACGAGTTGGACGTCAAGATGGTTGAGCCGATGCTGGAGGAATTCACACTCGCCACCGACGAAGGGCCGTTCCATGGCGGGGACGCCTCCGCACCGCCGCCCTTGGCATTGTTCATTGGCGGGCTGACGGGGTGCATCATGACGCAGCTGCGGGCGTTCGCAAAACGGATGTCTGTGCAGATTGATGACCTGGCCGTTGATTGCAAGGTGGTCTGGCAATGGACACCGCAGGGTCGAATATACGAGACGGCACCGAAGTCTTTTGAGATCGACGTGCGGCTCGACAGTTCTAACTCATTGGATGAACAGCGTGCATTGATCGCGGCTGCCAAGAAGGGTTGTTTTGTGGAGCAGACCCTTGGGCAGGCCAATACGATCCGGCACCGTCTGATGACGCCCGACGGCTACGTTTCCGCAGACTAGTGCGCAGCAAACGTTGCAAAGCAGGCCGAAGGGCGGTAGAGAGGCGTTGTTAGCGCTAACAATCGGGAGAAACGGCCCATGACTGTGAATGCCAAGCTCCAAGAGATTACCGACCGGATCATCGATCGAAGTGTGGATACCCGGGCGGATTACCTGTCCCGCATGCGGGCCGCCAAAGGCAAGGGGCCGAACCGGGCGCATTTGTCCTGCAGCGGACAGGCGCATGCCTATGCCGCAGCCGGTCCGGACCAGCAAACGCTTGCCACGGGGTCGAACGGGAACCTCGGGATCGTGACCGCATACAACGACATGCTGTCAGCACACCAGCCATTTGAGACTTTTCCGGACGTTCTGCGCCGCGCTGCGCGTGAAGTGGGCGGCACGGCACAGGTCGCAGGTGGTGTGCCTGCGATGTGTGATGGCGTCACGCAAGGTGAGGCAGGCATGGAGCTGAGCCTCTTCTCCCGCGATGTGATCGCGATGGCGGCGGGCGTAGCGCTAAGCCACAATGTCTTTGATGCAGCGGTCTTTCTGGGGGTCTGCGACAAGATCGTACCGGGGTTGGTGATCGGAGCGCAGACCTTTGGGCATCTGCCAGCGGTCTTCGTTCCGGCAGGGCCAATGACCAGCGGTCTGGAAAACGACGAGAAAGCGAAGGTTCGTCAGGAGTTCGCGGCAGGCGAATGCGGGCGCGACAAGCTGATGGCGGCAGAGATGGCGGCTTATCACGGGCCGGGCACCTGTACGTTTTACGGGACCGCGAACACCAACCAGATGTTGATGGAGTTCATGGGGCTGCACCTGCCGGGTGCGAGTTTCATCAATCCGGGCAACGAAATCCGCGAGGCCCTGACAGCGGAAGCTGCGCGGCGGGCACTTTCGCTTTCGGCACTGGGCAACAACTACACCCCGGTGTGCGATATCCTTGACGAAAAGGCTTTTGTGAACGGAATGGTTGGGTTGATGGCGACGGGGGGGTCAACGAACCTGCTGATCCATTTGATCGCAATGGCACGGGCTGGGGGTATTCAGCTTACACCGGAAGACTTCTCAGAGGTGTCCGAGCTTGTACCACTTCTGGCGCGGGTCTATCCGAACGGTCTGGCCGATGTGAACCATTTCCACGCAGCAGGCGGTTTGGGCTATCTCATCGGGCAGCTTTTGGAAGGCGGCCTGTTGCATCCCGACACGAAAACGGTGGCGGGCGAGGGGCTGGAGACCTACACGCAGGAGCCGTTCCTTGAAAACGGGGAACTGATCTGGAAGCCAGGCACCAAGGAAAGCCTCAATCCGAAGATCCTGAGCACAATGGACGCGCCTTTCCAGAAAACCGGTGGGCTAAAGCGGCTCAAAGGATCGCTTGGCACCGGGGTTATCAAAGTGTCTGCCGTGGCACCCGAATATCAGGTGATCGAGGCACCGGCCCGCGTGTTCCACGATCAGGATGAGGCGAAGGCAGCCTTCAAGGCCGGTGAATTGACGGGCGATATGATCTGTGTTGTGCGGTTCCAGGGGCCAAAGGCGAATGGCATGCCAGAACTGCACAGCCTGACCCCGATGCTGGCGATTCTCCAGGGGCGAGGGCAGAAAGTGGCGCTCGTCACCGACGGGCGCATGTCCGGTGCCTCCGGCAAAGTTCCTGCGGCGATCCACGTTTGCCCCGAGGCATTGGATGGCGGGCCGATTGCCTATCTTCGCGACGGCGACATGCTGAGGCTTGATGCTGTCCAGGGCACGCTTGACATCCTGACGGAAGGGGTGATGGATCGCGCTCCTGTGACGGCTGATCTTAGCAGTTATCACCACGGGGTCGGACGCGAACTCTTTGCACCGTTCCGTGCGGCAGTGGGCGGTGCCGAAAGCGGTGCCGCAGTCTTTGGCTGGTAGGAGAGCGACGCGATGACACGAGCAACCAAATCCAGTGCGACCCGCGCATTGTGCCAACTGGCCCCCATTGTTCCGGTGCTGGTGGTTGAGGAGGTTGCCCACGCCCGGCCGCTGGCCGAAGCATTGGTCCGCGGCGGGCTGCCGGTTCTCGAAGTCACGCTGCGCACGGCAGCAGCGCTCGACGTGATTGCAGAGATGGCGAAGGTAGATGGCGGTCACGTCGGGGCCGGGACGTTGGTGACGCCCGAGGATGTCGTCGCCGCAAAGGCCGCCGGTGCGACCTTTGGCGTATCGCCCGGCGCGACGGATGAGCTGATGGATGCGGCGGAGGCGGCAGGGTTGCCGATGCTGCCTGGTGCCGCGACAGCCTCCGAGGCGATGCGGCTGCTTGCGCGTGGCTATGACGTGCTCAAGTTTTTCCCGGCGGAGGCATCAGGCGGCACAGCTGCGCTCAAGGGGATTGGCGGGCCACTTCCTCAGATCAGCTTCTGCCCGACCGGGGGGGTCAACCCGGACAACGCGTCGGACTACCTATCACTCCCTAACGTGATTTGTGCGGGTGGCAGCTGGGTTGCGCCGGGGGCGGCAGTGCGTGCTGGCAACTGGGATGAGATTGAATCTTTGGCCCGCGACGCCTCTCAACTGCCACGATAGCGTTACTGGCCATTTCCCCAGCCCAAGCGGTGGTGTATCCGGTGTTCAACAGAGCAGGATAGGGCATCACCATGGCCACGTGGCAGGAGTTGGACGCAGAACTTGACCTATGGCGCAGCGCGGGGGAGCGGCCGACCTTCTGGTGGCGTGACGATGACACGGAGGCTCCGACGGAGGCTCTGGACAGGTTGATCGCGCTCACGCTCAGGCATCAGGCACCGCTGCATCTGGCCGTTATTCCCGCCAACATTCATCCGGGTCTTGCCGCGACCCTCAGGGATTTCCCGCATGTCTGGGCGATGCAGCATGGTTTTGCTCACAAGAACCACGAACCAAAGGGTGAGCGCGCATCGGAGGTTGGAAAGTCACGCGACTTGGCCTTGCAGGAGGCTGACCTGCGCGAGGGCTGGCGGCGTATGGCGGCAGCGGATTTGCCGAACCGGCTGCCCATCATGGTGCCGCCCTGGAACCGCATTGGTGATCAAGTGCTGCCGCACCTGCCAAGCTGGGGTTTTGCTGCGGTCTCAGGGTTTGAGCAGCGGCCGAACCCAGCGCCACATCAGGGTTTGCAGCATTTCAACGGCCATATCGAACCGCTGCGCTGGCGGCCTGATGCGATTTTTGCGGGGACGGAGAAAACGCTGGAACAATGCGTCGTTCATCTGCGGGCCCGGCGCATAGGCGCGGCGGAACGAGATGAGCCGACCGGGTTGGTCACACACCATTTGCAAACCCCTCAGGAAGTCTGGGCGTTCTGCGATGAGTTTGCGGAGCGGCTTGGTCATAACACCCGGGCGGAGTGGATTGCGCTCGCGCCGCTGCTAAACGAGGTTTCCCATGGTTGATATCGCCTACGCTGGTCCGGAAGAGCGCGAAGAAATTGCGCAGTTCATGAACGTCGTCTTTCACAAGGCGAAGTGGGACATCGACGGCTGGCGCAGGCTTTTGGCCGGGCGCTGGTGCGGGCCCGAAGGGCGCTATGCCATTTCGGTACGCGATGAGGGCAAGCTGGTCGGGGTGCTGGGGCTGGTCTATGCGGACCGGATCACCAGCGGTGGGCTGCGGACCACGGCTGACATGACGTCCTGGTACATTCTGAAAGAATATCGGGGGCAGGGCATTGGTCAGCAGATGCTGGCACTTGCGACCTCTGATCCTACCGTGACCGTCACAAACTTTTCCTCAGCCAAGGCAGCGGTGAGTGTGCTTATCAATGCCGGTCTTACCGTGCTGGATAAGGAACGTCTGGTCTGGCATCCGCGCGTCAATGCGCGGGGCCTTGTTGTGCATGATGACCCGCTGTCATTGGGGGACAGGCTGCCTGACAAGGATCGCAAGATCATTGGGGATCATCAGGGACTGAAGTTGCGGCACCTGGCTGTCGAGACGCCGGATGGATTGGTCACCATGGTTATCTACCCCCAGAAAAAGCATGGTGACTGGGTGACGCATGAGATCATGTATCTGGGCAATCAGCCTGCCTTTGCTCAGCACGCGCCCGACATTGCCGCGGCGGTGCTGCCTGGACCGGACACAATACTGTCGCTTGACCGCCGGTTCGCCGCAGCGGGCATCGCGCCTGATGAAGTGCGTCCCTTTGCAACCGCCCGATACTGCCAGCCCGGACTGCTCGACCCGTCGGAGATCGACATGCTGTATTCCGAGTGTGTCTTGCTAAATATCAAGATACATTGAGAAACCTTTGTAGAGTGGCGTGCAAATCAAAGCCTGCCTGACGTTTGGAACAGTCATCCGGCTGGAGACTGAAAGCCGGGTGACGTAGTCTTGGCATGCCTGCCCATTATGGATGAACCGCGACCGTGTGTGCCGCCCCGAGCCATCATACCGACCTCGTCAAGCTGAGCCGTGATGGCGCGCGGCTGGTGGTTGACGGTGCGTTGAGCATTGAAGCCGTGGGTCAGGTGGATCGGCCGTCCGCGATGAAGATGGCAGCGAATGCTGAGGTCATTGACATTCGGGGCCTTGCGCAGATGGACACCTCAGGTGCGTGGCTGCTGGTTGAACTTCAGGCAAAGGCGGCGGGTGACGGACGGGATGTTACGATCGAAGGCGCAAGTGATGCGCAGGCCCAGTTGATCGAAACGGTGCGCAGCAACATGCCGCCGGATGACAAACCGCTCAAAGAGCATAAGACACCCATCGACCGCCTGGAAGACTATGGTCAGATGGTGGTACGCGGGTTCAAGACCGCCGTCGAATTGATCGGGTTTCTGGGGCAGGTCATCGCCACCATTGGCGGCATTCTGATCCGCCCGCGCAGGCTGCGGCTGACTTCCATGGTGCATCACTGTCAGGAGATCGGGATTAACGCGATCCCCATCGTATCCCTGATGGCCTTTCTGATTGGTGTGGTGCTGGCCTTTCAGGGCTCAGCACAATTGCGCCAGTTCGGGGCCGAGGTCTTTGTCGTCGATCTGATTGCGATTTCGGTACTGAGGGAGCTGGGCATCCTGCTGACCGCGATCATCGTGGCGGGGCGGTCTGGTTCGGCCTTCACCGCCGCGATTGGGTCGATGAAAATGCGTGAAGAGATTGACGCCATGCGCACGTTGGGGTTGGAGCCGGTGACCATTCTTGTGGTGCCACGCGTGCTGGCACTGATTCTGATGTTGCCCGCCCTTGGGTTTATCGCGAATATCTCCGGACTTGTCGGTGGGGCGCTGATGTCCTGGATCGAACTGGGTGTGTCTCCGGCTGTCTTTCAGTCGCGGCTGGTGTCGAACACGGACGTCTGGCATTTCCTTGTCGGTATGATCAAGGCGCCCTTCTTTGCCCTGATCATTGGCATCATAGGATGCTATCAGGGGATGAAAGTGGGTGGCGACGCGGAATCGCTGGGGCGGCTCACCTCGGCTTCGGTCGTGCTGGCGATTTTCATGGTTATTGTGGTGGACGCCTTGTTCTCAATCTTCTTTGCGATCGTGGGGGTGTGATGACGGACACGCAAGACGATCACATCATTCGGGTCCGCGGGCTCGTCACACGCTTTGGCACGCACACCGTACATGACGGGTTGGACCTCGACGTGAGGCGGGGGGAGATCATTGGAGTTGTCGGCGGTTCTGGCACTGGCAAATCGGTGTTGTTGCGGGCCATCGTGGGGCTCTTGAAACCCAATGCTGGGCAGATCGAGGTCTTTGGTCAATCCGTGCGGGACACGCCTGATGAGGAATATCGCCAGCTGCGCCGCCGTTGGGGCGTGATGTTTCAGGATGGCGCGCTTTTCTCCTCACTGACGGTGCGGCAGAATGTCGAAGCACCGATGCGAGAGCAATTGGATCTGGATGATGACCTGCGCAGAACGCTGGCGGGGATCAAGGTGCGTATGGTTGGATTGCCGGAAAACGCCATGACCAAGTTCCCCTCCGAGTTGTCGGGTGGCATGCGCAAGCGCGCAGGCTTTGCCCGGGCCATTGCAATGGACCCGGAGATTGTCTTTCTGGATGAGCCCACGGCGGGGCTGGACCCTATCGGGGCTGCGGCCTTCGACATTCTGATCAAACAATTGCAAGCGGCCCTTGGTCTGACGGTGTTCTTTGTCACCCATGACCTTGATAGTCTGCACGCGACCTGCGACCGGGTGGCGGTGCTGGCAGACAAGAAGGTGCTTGCGGTGGGAACAATGCAGGACATGCTGGACGTTGATCACCCTTGGGTGCGCGAATACTTCAACGGTCCGCGTGCGCGCGCGGCGATTGACTCCGCCCACACGGCAGGAGCCGCCTGATGGAGACGCGGGCGAATTACATCCTGATCGGCGTCTTTACCCTGCTGGCAATTCTCGGCACGCTTGCGTTCTTCATTTGGCTGGCCAGCGTTCAGATCAACCGTCAATACGCGACCTATGGCATCCTTTTCGAGGATGTCTCGGGCCTTGATCCCTCCGGTGATGTTCTGTTCAACGGGATTTCCGTCGGCAAGGTAATTGGTCTGCAAATATACGAGCCGGACCCGTCAAAGGTTTTCACCACTATCGAGGTCGATTCAGGCGTGCCCGTCCGATCCAACACGGTCGCACAACTGCAGTCGCAGGGGGTGACGGGGGTCGCATATATCTCGCTCTCGGGCGGGGCGCCGGGTGCCGAGGAACTGCAGGCGCCAGACGGAGAATTGCCGATCATCGCATCCCGCCGGTCGACGGTGCAGACACTGGTTCAGGATGCGCCGGACCTTTTGGAGGAAGCGACACGTCTCATGGAGCAGTTCCGCGACCTGACCGGGCCGGAAAATCAAGCCTATGTGCGCAACATCCTGCAGAACCTTGACGCCTCATCCGGCAATCTCGATCAGGCGCTGAACGATTTCTCCCAGATCACCGGCACTGTGAGCGAGGCGACGGCGCAGATCACACTTTTTACAAACCGGTTAGATGAAATTGGGCAGACAGTCACAACCACATTGGAGAATGCGGATGCAGCGCTGATCTCGGCCCAATCCGCGTTTGCAACTGCGGAAGGGGTTCTTTCCACCTCTACCGAGGCTGTGGACAGCGCCCGCGCGGCGTTTGTACAGGCAGAGAGAATGATGCGAGACGATCTGCCCGGCATTCTGGATGAGGTCCGTCAGGTTGTGGCGCGCACCGACACGGCCATTGCCGACTTGCAGCAGCGTTCAGGTAAAACCATCGATGGATTTGCGGATACGGCGACCTTGTTGAACGGACGTCTTGAGGAGCTTGAGTCGACACTCCAGAACGCGAACGAAGCCTTTATCGCCGTGGTCGACGCGTCCGAGAGCTTTGACACATTGGTGGACGGTGACGGCGCATTGCTGGTGGCTGAAGCGCGCGAAGTGGTGGCAGACACCAAGGCCGCGATTGCAACCATTGAAGAGGTCGTTCTGAACGACCTGGAAACAACTGTTGCCGACATTCGAGCGGCGATTGCGTCGGGGTCACAAGCTGTAGAGCGGGTGGCGCAGGACCTGACCGGGCTGACCGGCCAGTTTGAGCCGCTGGCGGAAGACGCAAAAGCGGCGCTCACCTCGGCGAGTGCGATGTTCGAACGCTCGCAGGCAACGTTTGACACGCTGGACAGTACATTGCGTGGTGCCGAAGGTGCGATCACGGCGGCTGAGACGGCTTTTGATGCGGCCACGGGCGTGATGCGTACCGATCTGGGACCGGTGCTGGAGGATATCCGCGTGGCCTCGGACAGGATCAGCGTTGCGGTTGAAAGCGTGACGGATGACGTTCCTGCCATCGCGCAGGATCTGCGCGCGTTGATCGATCGGGCTGACCGTGTCGTGGCGCAGGTCCAGCGCGCAGTGGTTGCAAGCAGCCCTGGCATTCAGAGTTTTGCAAACACAGGTCTGCCCGAACTCACACGATTTGGGAGCGAAGCGCGCGCCTTGGTCAATTCACTCAACGCACTTGTCAGGCGGATTGAGCGGGACCCGGCGCGGTTCCTGCTGGACGACCGTGTGCCGGACTATCGGAGATAGCATGAATAAGACGCTGAAACTGACCCGACGAACGGCATTTTTGGGAGGTGTCTCGTTACTGATGGGTTGTAACGCCATCTCAGCGCTCAACTCGGCCTCGCAGCCGCTCGATACCTATGACCTGTCGCCAGCGGCTGGCAGCACCGGCGGACGGCGCAGCGGTAGAACCCTTCTGGTGGCAAGGCCCGAGGCCTCAGCCGCGATTGCGACGGATCGGATTATGGTCAAACCCGATGCAGCGTCGATCACTTATCTGCCGGATGCGCGCTGGACGGATGAGTTGCCTGCGGTGTTCCAGTCCCTGCTTGTGCGCAGCATTTCAGGCACGGGCCGTTTGGGATACGTGGGAAACAGCGAAGGGGGTCCCGTGCCGGATACCGCGCTTCTGGTGCGTATGGATGCCTTTGAGGTTCAGGTTGTGGGTGAGGGGGCCTTTGTCGTCATGGTTGACGTTGCGCTGACGTTGCTCAACGACAAGTCCCAGCGGGTGATTGGCACGCGGAGCTTTGCACAGACGGCATCAGCGGTGGACGACAGCCCCTTGGCCATCGTCGCCGCCTTTCAAGGTCTGCTGGATCAGATGCTGCCAGCCATGGCGGACTGGGTCGTGGAGCGCGCCTAGGAGTGCGCCATCAGCACGCCCATGTCGCAATCATCGATCATGGTTTGCGTGGTGCCGCCAAAGACGGTTTCAATGAGCCGTGAGTGGCCGTAGGCCCCCATGACGATCAGGTCCGCACCGCTTTCTTGTGCGCGGTTCTGAATGCACTGGCCAATCTCGACCCCACCACTTGGGAATTGCGAGAGTGTCACGTTGCAGCCGTGGTGACTGAGCCACTTGGCAACGTCAGTACCGGGATCCACGCCTTGCAGTTCTTCGGTCATCACCGGGTCAAAGCATGCGATTGTTACCTCTTTCGCGGCGATCAGATAAGGCAGGGCTGTGTGCACCGCCTTCGCCGCCGCCTCGCTGCTGTCCCAGGCGACAAATACATGGTTCACGGCCATGAGCGGCGAACGGTTCAGCATCAGCCCGATGGGGGAATGGAAAAGCACCCCGTTCGCGGCTTCGCGAAAGATGTCGGGAGACTGGCGCAGGTTATCGGCAATGCAGGCCACATCGCAGACCCGCGCGCGTCTGGCCACTTGCCGTTTCATCTCTGCCGGGACACAGAGGACCGGTTGTACATTGCCTGAGGCGCCAGCTTTACCAAGGATGTTTTCAATTTCATCCGCGCGGGCGCGGTGTTTGGTATGTGCCTCTTCAACCAGTTCCGACCAATTGTCAGGGATGTTCATACCGCCATAGGGTGGGACGCCGTAGGCATACATCGGCAGCGCGGGTGCCGGGCCAAGCAACTGGCAGCTCAGGCGTGACTGATTGGCCGCAGCGGCCTCCGCCATCTCAGAAATCACGTCATCTGATGTCTCGCCATTGATCAAAAACAGTGTGGTTCGCTTGCCCATGGTCTTTCTCCGCTTTCGGTGTGGACCAAGACTGCCAGAAAGGGCGTCGCAGTTTACTGACAAAGATCAATTTTTGCCGCAGAATTTCTGGCAATTTCCAAGCAAAAGCACGCCGGAAACACAGCAAATGGAATTCAGGGACTACTACGACATTCTTGGTGTCAAGAAGGACGCAAGCGCGGATGAAATCAAAAAGGCGTTTCGCAAGGCTGCGCGCAAGTTTCATCCTGATGTCAGCACGGGCGCTGAGGCGGAGGCCAAGTTCAAGGATGTGAACGAAGCTTACGAAGTCCTCAAAGACCCGGAGCGGCGCGCTGCATATGATCAACTGGGTCAGAGACCGCCTCCCGAGGCTGGGGGTTTTGAGCCGCCGCCGGGCTGGGACGGCGGTTTTGAGTTTACGGGCGGCGGACCAGAAGGCGATGCCGTCTTCAGCGATTTCTTTGAAACGTTGTTCCGGCGGGGCGCTGGACCGGCGGCTGGCATGGGTGGCGGGCGCGGTGCCGACAGCCACGCCCAAATCGAGATTTCCGTAGAGGACGCCTATCGTGGTGCCACGCGTACGTTGAACCTGCGCTCACCGGTCGTGGGACCGGATGGACGCGTGAGCCTGCAGGATCGCACCATTGCCGTGCATGTTCCCAAAGGCATTCAGGAAGGGCAACACATCCGTTTGGCAGGTCAGGGGACACCACCGATGGGTGGCGGCACCGCAGGCGATCTGTTTCTGGAAGTCACTTTTGCCGCGCATCCGGTCTACCGTGCGGAGGGACGGGATTTGCACCTTGATCTGCCAATTACACCTTGGGAGGCGGCCTTGGGCGGTCATGTCGTCATGCCGACACCGGGCGGCAAGGTTGACCTGCGCATTCCGAAAAACGCCCGCAGCGGTCAGAAAATGCGCTTGAAGGGCAAAGGGCTGCCAGGGGCGCCTGCGGGTGACATTTATGCTACCCTGAAGATCGTGAACCCAAACGTCACGACGGACGCAGAAAAGCGCGTCTTTGAGGAGATGGCCAGGACGATGGCCTTTGATCCGCGTGCACATCTTGGAGGATAAACACATGAAAAGAGCAACACACCGGAGCGAAATCGTTGATGCGCTGAGCCTTGAGGACCTTTGCCGCTTTTGCCATGCGGATGAGGCCTGGGTGATTGAGTTGGTTGAATATGGCGTCCTGGAACCAAAAGGCGCGCGGGTGGACTCGTGGCAGTTTCGCGGACCAAACATCGTCCGTGCAAAAAAGGCGCGACGTCTGAACCGTGACCTTGGTATCAACGCGGCGGGCGTCGCTATGGTGATCGAGTTGCTGGAGGAACGGGATCAGATGCGCAGGCGGTTGTCGCGCTATGAACCTGTCTAGCGCTTCAACTTGTCTTTGGACTTTTGGTAGAGACGGCGGTTGAGCCGGATAAACTGTGCGAGCGCATGACCCAGCGGGCCCGCCGCATCATGTTTGAGGTAGAGGTATCCTGTCACACTGGCAAAAGCGCCACCTGCCGCGTCCAGCATCAGATCGCCCATCGTGTCATCCAGACCGGACTTCTGCATGTTGAGACCGAAGAGGTTGTCCATGCCGTATTCGAAGATTTCCCAGGTCGCGCCCACCATCATGGCCACGCAGAAAGTGATAAAGGCGATTGCGGACGGCGGGGCCGCAAACCTATCCCCTTCGAACAGCATGAAGACAAAGAGAAAGCCCATCAGCCCGAAACCGATGGCGGAAAACCCGTGCAGGAACAGGTCCCACCACCAGTAGCGTTCGTAGAACCCAAACGCCTCGCCAAGAAAGATAGATGCAAAGACGAAGAGTGTGGTGGCAAGCAGGAAGGGCACCGGCAGTGTCAGCGATAGACGGGATGCGACGAAGGGCGGAACCAGAGACAGGCTGAGCGTGGCAAAGCTCACAAAGGCCAAAGACCAGCGGGCAAGGCCCAGCGAGACAAGCGTTGCCATGGCCAGCAAGGCCCATATGGTCAACATGATTGGGCTGATATCTCGGAGGCCGTTCATCGACGTTTCAGCGTGCCGTTGTTCAATTTCATCTTCTTGATACATATATGATTGGTATGCCCGGTTCCCAACTACGCATTGCAAGTTACAACATCCGCAAGGCCCGTGGCCTTGACCAAAAGCGCAAGCCTGAGCGCACGCTTGAGGTGATCAATAGCCTTGAGGCCGATGTGGTGGTGCTTCAGGAGGCCGACAAGCGGCTTGGCGTGCGCAAACCCGCGCTGCCCCGGGCCATGATCGAGGCTGAAACCGACTTTGAGCTGTTGGATGCCTCCAAAAACGGGGTGAGCCTGGGTTGGCATGGCAACGCTGTGCTTGTGCGGAACACGATTGCCGCAAGAGCCGTCGATCAGATTGACCTTCCGGGGACAGAGCCGCGGGGCGCGCTCAAAGTGCGGCTGAGCAACGGGCTCAGCATTGTTGCAACCCATCTTGGCTTGAGGCGCAAGGATCGCCGTGCGCAGCTTTCCGTGCTTCGCATGATGACTGAAAGTGACGGGCCAACTGTGATCGCGGGTGATTTCAACGAATGGTCGAACGCTAGGGGACTTGAGCCTCTTGCTGACCGGTTCGAGACATTTGCGCCAGGTCGGTCCTTTCATTCGCGCCGACCGATGGCCGCACTTGATCGTTTCGCACTCAGCGCGGGCGTCGAGTTGCGGGATGGCGGCGTGGAAGAAGGCGTGTTGGCCCGCATAGCCTCGGACCATTTGCCGATCTGGTCAGATATCACTCTTTCGCAACCCAATACTACTTGCTGAACATGACTGGCAGCTTTGCCTCGTTCAAAAGTGCGTAGGTCGTGGCCCCAATCACGAAGTCATAGGCACGCGAATGGCCAAAGGCACCGGTCACGATGAGGTCAGCGCCTTGCTCGAAGGCGACCTCATTCAACACGTCGGCGATGCCACCGCCAGAGACTTCACGATGGGCCAGTGTGGCTTTCAATCCGTGCCGCGCCAGCGTTTCAGTCAGGTCAATGCCGTCTGAATCCTTCATCATGTTTTTCGGGCCCTCCCCAACGCGGAGGACGGTTACCTCGGCCCCCTCCTGCGCAAAATGGATCATGTCATGCGCGGCCCTTGCAGCTTCTCTGGTGTCGCTCCATCCCAAAACGATGTTTGATCCGATCTCCGGCCCTTCGTAGCCATGCGGTATAACAATGACCGGGCGCCCGCTTTCTCGGATGATCTGCGTGCGGGCGTGGCGTTGATCGTACCTGTCAGCGACTTTGTCCTTGCGGGCCATAATCACCAGATCTGCGGCACGGGCGCTTTCGACCATGCGGTCATTGGCTGAGACGGCCTCGGCCCTGACAAGCCGAAATTCGCTGGTGAAGGTCTCGCCTTCGGTATGTTTCTCAAACACCGTCTTGATCTTGGCGCTTTGCTCCTTCTGGCTTTCATTGAAGGCTGCAAAGGCGGGGCCGGGGATGTGCATCGCGATGCCGGGGTAAACCACCAGAGCCTCCACGGTATGCAGTCCAACGAGATGCGCGTCATGCCGCCGTGCCAGCGGGACGGCCACTTTCATAAGGGTCTCTGCATGCTCCGGTGTGGTCAGGCAGACAAGTAGGGTTTTCAGGCGCATGGTGGTGTCCTTTGAATCTTTGTCAGAGCGGAACGCCCCGATCATTTCTACCAGTTGCGCGCCTTTTCCGGATTGATCCCGATCAATCGAAAAACCGACTTCGGGTGTAGGAAACCAACCTTGAAATGACCTGCAGAAGGACCTCAATATGTCCAGCTTTCTTACCTTCGTTGCCGCCTCCTTTGCCGCCTTCCTGGCCCAATCGGTTTTTGCGGATACAGCCGAATTTGTGCATGGCGGCGACACATTTATCTCTGGCGGCACGGTTACCCCGTCGCTCGACAGTGTCGGAGACGCGTTTGTATCGGGACGCAGGATTGTTGCCGACGGGACTTCGCAAGGGGATATGCATGTCGCGGGATTTGATCTAACGATCAATACCAATGCGGCGGAAGACCTTTATGCGATGGGCGGCACTGTGCTCGTCCGTGGAACAGTGGCCCAGGATTTGACGGCGATGGGGTTCTCTGTGCGCACAGACCCAAGCGCAGAGACATCAGGCAATGTGCGCATGATGGGGAATACAGTCACAATCGAAGGCCGGATCCAGGGTGCCTTGGCTGCCCTGGGAACAGACGTGATTTTGAACGCGCCGGTCGAGGGCGACGTCCGCCTTATTGCCAACAGCATCTCATTCGGCCCAAGCGCCGTGGTTCGGGGCACCCTGACCTATAGCACAAAAGAGAAAATGTCTGTCCCTGAGCGTGTCGCGTCTGCGGATCGAGTGATTTACGAGAAACTGGATATGTCTGAAGCCTGGGACGGCTGGGATGAAGTGCGCAAGGAAATGCCGGTGCTTCCGACCTTTGCCTCCGTCCTCTTTGGATTTGTGGTGACGTTGCTTTTCTATGTGGTGCTGGCCGCGCTGATGCTCACATTCATGCCGCGTCGGCTTGAAAAGATGCGGACAAGCATCGCGGTCGCGCCGGGCAAATCGGTTCTGCTGGGTGTGGTCGGGCTGGCGTTGCTCATCGGTGCGATCCCGATCACCGCATTGACCATCGTCGGATTGCCCTTCGTGCCTGTGGTGATCCTTGCGTTGATCGTTGCTTGGGTGCTGGCCTATGCGCTGGGCGCATACAGCATCGCGATGTGGGTGTTCTCAGCCGTTGGCGGCCAGTCTGACCCAAGTACCGTGGCGCGGCTAGTTGTATTTGCTGCGGCAATCACGGTCATCGCCCTGCTGAATTACATCCCCTTCGTCGGCTGGGTCGCGAATTACACGCTGGTGCTTCTGGGGATGGGCGCGATGACAAATGCGGCCTTCCAATCCCTGCTGGGCAATCCTGATGTCGCGCTGGACGTCGATATGAAACCGATTGATGGGTGACATCACAAAAGGAGCCACATCATGTCAGATCAAGGACTTCAGACCGTCGACCACGCGCAACAAGTTGCGCATGAGTGGGTCAATGAACTTGCCGGGCGGCTCGACTGGTCGTCCAAGCGCAGTGCCCTCCGCCTGCTGCGCTGCACACTGCAACGCGTGCGGGACCACCTTTTGCCCGACGAACTGGCGCAGTTCTCGGCGCAGCTTCCGCTCTTGATCCGGGGCATGTTCTTTGAGGGGTGGGTCCCCAAACGCACACCGATCAAGGAACGTAGTGCGGCGGAGTTCGTCGCCGCGATCGAAGAAAGGATTGGTGAGACGTCAGAGTACCGGGGTCCGGAGGACATCAGGTGTGTCTTTGACCTTCTGAACGCACATGTGAGCGCGGGCGAAATCAGGGACGTGCGTGGCAGCCTGTCGGAAGAAATCAGGGCACTGTGGCCTGACCCGTGAGGGGGCGAGCCGCGAGGTATAGCTAGCTCTGTTGGCCGAGAGACCTGCCGAATAGAGCATCGGGTTTGAGCACGACAACGGTGTGAATGTTGTCGATGCCAATGATGCCTTCCTTGCGCAACTGGCTGAGCGTGCGACTGACGGTTTCGGTGGTCAGCCCAAGGAAATCGGCGATGTCACCGCGACGCATGGGCAAGTCCACCCGGTGCTGTCCGCCTTCGTCTTTCCCGACCCTGTCAGACAGCACGCAAAGGAACGATGCGACCTTTTCGGCTGCCGACTTTCGGCCCAGCATCATGAAGTGATCCTGCATCGCACTGATTTCACGCAGTGCAGCTTGCAGCAAGGATTTGTGCAGTTGCGGATCTCCGTCTCCTGACTCCAGCGCGGCGCGGCGGTAGGGCTGCAGCGTTGCATCAACCAGCACATCACAGTCTGTGTGGTGCAAATCGCCCGCAGGAAACCCGACGATGTCACCGGGATAGCCAAAAGCGATCACCTGTCGGCGTCCGTCTTCCAGCAGCCGTGTCAGGCGCAGCACACCTGATTTAACCTCAAAGAGCCATTCAACCGTGTCGCCCTCAAAAAAGAGGTAGGCGCCAGCCTTGAGATGGGTTTCGTTGGTTCTTACAGAGTTTGCCACGCAGGGCGAAACAGGCCGGGCGCGCGTGGTCTGGCTTGGGATGGTGACGTACATATTTGATTGCCCCCTTGAATTGCTTGGGGTCAACTTGATCAGGCAACGTAATCGGCGTTATCCTTGAAGCACGATCATTTGTATCATTTTGTATGAGGCTGGTTCCGCAGACCGCGCGCCAACCTTAGGTAGTCCCCAAGCAGAGACACCTGGAGCTTTAGGCAGTGGCACAGCAGATTCTCGTTGTGGAAGACGACCAGAAGATCCGCAAACTCTTGCGGAATGTTCTGGAAGACGAAGGCTTTGACGTGGTCGAAGCCTCTGCTGAGGCTGAGGTTCTCCAGCAAATTGAGGCCCGCGATCTTTGCCTGATTACGCTTGATCTGCACCTTGGGTCGGACAACGGCATCGAGATTGCCCGAAAAATCAGACAGAAATCCGCCGTGCCCATTATTATGGTCACGGGGAAAGATGATGTGATTGATCGGGTGGTCGGGCTTGAGGTTGGGGCAGATGACTACATCACCAAGCCGTTCCACATTCGCGAAGTCATTGCGCGTGTCCGCAGCGTTCTACGCCGGTCCGCGCGTCAAGCGGAGCCGGTGACGGCGGTGCCAAGCATCGCAGTGCAGCCTTTTGAAGCAGACGGCCCCTATTACTCTTTTGACGGGATGATGGCAGTTCCCGCTCGGCTGCAACTGATAGATCGCGATGGGTCGGATTGTGGTCTGACCAGCGGGGATTTCAGACTGCTCAATGTCTTTCTTGAACGCCCGTTGCGCGTGCTGTCGCGCGATCAATTGAGTGATCTGATTGGCGGGAACACCTGGAACCCGCTTGACCGCACCATCGACAACCAGGTTGCACGTCTGCGTAAGAAGATCGAACGCGACCCATCGGACCCGAAGCTCATCAAAACTGTGCGGGGGGTCGGATACACTTTTGCAGCCCCTGTGACCCCTGTTCAGCCTTCGGGTTCAGCCAAAAGCGCATGAAGTCTGCGGGCAAGATCAGCTTGTCGGTAGGGCTTGTGCAAGATGTCATGCTCAGCCCGGTTTGCGAGCCCGCCGCCAAGCACATCACTCGCATAGCCTGAGGTCAGAAGCACCCGGATGTGCGGATAATCCTCTGCCAGTCGTTCGGCCAGATCATAGCCGTTCATGCTGCCATGCATCACAAGGTCGGAAAAGACGAGGTCGGGTTGCGGGCCGTTTCTGATCATCTCAAAAGCGATGTCGGCATTTTCGGCTTCCTTTACCTCAAAGCCCAAGTCGGCAACGCGCTCCACTGACAGTCGGCGAACCCGCGGATTGTCCTCAACAACCAGCACCGTCGTGCCTTGCGCTCCGATGTCTGCCATTCCGTTTCTATCGTATTCCGCGGGATAGAGTGGAAGCTCGTCAGCAGGTAGAGCAGGAAAGTAGAGACCGAAACTGCTGCCCAGTCCAACCTCGCTATAGAGTGTGATGTGTCCGCCCGACTGGCGCACAAAGCCATAGACCATGGCCAAGCCAAGCCCAGTGCCACCCTTGTCTGACTTGGTGGTGAAGAAAGGTTCAAATGCGCGCTTTTGCGCTTCGGGCGACATGCCTGCGCCGTCATCGCTGACAGCAAGCCGGACATAGTCGCCCGCCTCTATGTCGGTTTCCTGCGCGATGTAGGTGTCGTCAATGGCTACGTTGGATACGGAAATCAGCAGCTCACCGCCTTTTTCCATTGCGTCCCGCGCATTGAGCGCGAGGTTCAGCAATGCCGATTGCAATTGCGATGGGTCCACCGCGACCATGTCTACGTCCGGCTGGTATGACGTTGTGATTTTGAAGGAGGGCCCCAAGGTGCGCCGCAGGATGGACAGCGTGTCTTCACAGATTTCCCTCAAGTCCACCTTCTGCGGTTTTAGATCGCTTTTGCGGGCAAAGACCATCAGGCGGGACGTCAGATCAACGCCTAGTTCGGCAGCATCAAGAGCGTCCGCGATCAAGTCGAGATGCTGGTCGTCGCTGATGCGCTTTTCAAGCAGCTCCAGATTGCCAATGACCACCGTGAGCAAGTTGTTGAAGTCATGGGCAATGCCACCGGTCATCTGGCCGATGGCCTCTAGCCTTTGTGATCGGGCGAGAGCCTTTTGGGTCGCATTGCGCTGTGTCAGATCATGTAGGATGCCAACAAACAGCAATTGTCCTTTGACTTCGCTGCGGCCGACAGAAATGTGCACGGGAAAAACGGTGCCATCCTTGCGTTTTCCCTCAACCTCTCGTCCGATCCCTATGATCCGGGTTTCGCCGGTTTCCTGATGGTGTTGAAGAAAGCCGTTGTGCATCCGAGCCATCGCTTCGGGCATCAGTGTATTGACACTTTGGCCAAGCAATTCGCTGCTGTCGCGCTGGAACATCGCGCAGGCGGCCGCATTGGCGCGTTGGATGGTGCCCTGTTCGTCCGTGACCACAATTGCGTCCACTGCGGCGTCGAATATCGCGTGCAGCAGGGCGCTGTCTTGCAACTGGTTTTCCATGCCCCCTCCGGGTTATTCGCAGCCTGCCAAATCGGGGCCAGAGACCGCAAGGGATATGGTAGAGTGGCTGAGCTGCCGCCGCCAGTCTGACAGTGCCGGTCAATTCACCGTTGTCGCAGAATATCCGCCATGCGCAGGTATTTTGTCATGTCGGCAAGGGTGATCACACCCAGCAAGAGGTGATCGTCAACGACCAGAAACTTTCGCCGACCGGTCTCGGCTATCGTAGCCATCAGTTCCTGAGCGGGCATGGTTGGCGGGACCATGGAGGCGGTTTCCAGCCCAGCAAAGACGTCTCCGACCTTTGTGTTGTTCCAGTTTTCCCGGTCGATGCCAGCCAGAACTTCGGCATCCATGTGGCCCAGCAATGTGCCATCCTCAACCACTGGCACAAAGCGCACGTGGCGATGCAAAAGCACATCGCTCACGAAGTCCGACAATGTCAGATCAGGTGAGACCACAACGGGGTGCCTGACCATCAGGTCGGCGACGTTTTTGCCCTCAAACATGCTTTGTGCAAGCTGGTACTGATAGCTGGATCGCGCTGCACCGAGGATGAACAGACCGATCAAAATCTGCCACAGTCCAGCGCCAATGCCACCTGAGAAAAGCCCAAGAACGCCCAGAGCGATCAGACCAATCGCGAGTATCGTACCAGACCTTGCCGCCGTTTCAGTGGCCCGTAAGATGTCGCCGTTTCGGTGCCAAAGGTAGGCACGCAGGATACGTCCCCCATCCAGCGGAAAGGCTGGCAAAAGGTTGAACACGGCCAGGATCAAATTGATCATCGCCAGATAGGTCAGAACCTCGGTCAACGGGAGTGGGGCGGAGACAAGTGTGGAGGTCAGCGACAACGTCCAAAAGGCTGATGCCAGAACGAAGCTCATAATCGGACCCGCAATGGCCACCCAGAATTCAATGAGCGCGGTGCGCGGTTCAGAGCGCAGCTCCGCAACGCCGCCAAACAGAAAAAGCGTGATCCCGGCGATGTCGATGCCAAAGTGCCGCGCGACGACGGAGTGGGCCATTTCATGCAGAAGCAGGGAGGCAAAAAAGCTCAGCATCGCGAGCAGTGCCATGATGAAGTATACGTCGGAGCTGAGGCCCGGCAGAGTGGCGGGGAAGTATTGTTGACCAAGGCTCCAGGTGATGAGGGCCGCGATCAAAAGCCAGCTTGGATCAACCTTGATGTCAAAGCCGCTGAAGGTGAATAGCTTGATCGCGTTTGAGAACATAGAACGCCTCATTTGTGATTGTGATCATAGCCAAAATGACAGCGATTGGATTGATCTTGCTCAATAGGCCGCACCCTTTGACAGGGTTTGGCCGTTGACAAAGATCAAAGGCGGCAGCCTAAGACCGCCCTATGATTGAGACAACACGAGAGGATGGAGGTCCATGCTGACACATCCAACATGGCGCGCGCATTTCCCCGGGCTTGGCGGTATATCGAAAGACGTCTCCGACCTACTGGACCGGAAGGCACGCAGCGTAAAGGTCACCAAAGGCACTATTGTCTTCGGCCCGGGCAACCCGGCAGAAAACCTCATGCTGCTTGTCGACGGGACTGTTCGGGTTCAGCAGTTGTCCGAAGCAGGGCGTGAGATTGTTCTGTACCGCGTGCATGGCGGGGAAAGTTGCGTACTGACCACGGCCTGCCTGCTGGCCTTTGAGGATTACTCGGCCGAGGGGGTGGCAGAAACGGATGTCGAAGCCATCCTGATCCCGCGCGACACGTTTGACGAATTGATGTCGATCTCAAAGGAGTTCCGTGCATTCGTCTTCGAGGCGTACTCAAAGCGGATCACGGACCTGTTTCTGGTGATCGAAGAGATCGCGTTTAAGCGGATGGACATCCGTCTGGCGCAGAAACTGCTGGAACTGCAGGACGAGGACAACGCGCTTCATCTCACCCATCAGCAGCTTGCGGTTGAGCTTGGAACGGCGCGCGAGGTCATTTCAAGGCAGCTCAAAGAATTTGAGCGGCGAGACTGGGTAAGCCTGAAGCGGGGGGTGATCGAATTGCGGGATGCTGTCGCCATCAAAGGTCTTGCAGAGACGATCTAGGCGCTGTGTGACAAACTCACCGACAGCAGGTGGTTCGTCCGGCAAATACTTTGACCATCTGAACCGAAAGGAATCAAACATGAGTGCGAACGTTGGGAATATCGACCGTGCAGTACGGTTTCTGCTGGGTATCGTTTTGATCATCCTGCCCTTGCTGAATATGCCTGCCATCTGGTCCAGCAGTGTGTTGTCCTATGGCAGCATGTTGGTTGGTCTGATCCTCGCTGGGACCGCGCTGTTCCGTTTCTGCCCGCTTTATCGACTTCTTGGGCTGTCGACCTGTAAGATCTAAGACATGGAAACAGCTTTTACACCAATCGCTTCGTTGGCCGGCGGATTGCTCATCGGCCTTTCGGCAGTCCTTTTGATGCTTCTGCGTGGGCGGATCATGGGCGCGACCGGCGTCCTGGCCGGAGCGCTGCTGCCCGCAAGCAGAACTGACTGGACATGGCGGGCCCTGCTGTTGATCGGGATGCTTTGTGGTCCTTGGATCTACCTGACCTTCTCGGGCGCGCTGCCCGCTATTCAAGTGCCCGTATCCACCGGGATGCTGTTGATCGGGGGGTTCTTGGTTGGCATCGGCGTGACCTTGGGGTCAGGTTGCACCTCGGGTCATGGGGTTTGCGGCATGGCGCGGCTCTCGCCGCGCTCCATTGCAGCGACGCTCACATTCATGGTGACGACCGGTATCACTGTTTATCTTGTCAGACATGTGATGGGGTTCTGAGCATGCGCCATCTGTTTACACTTCTCACCGGCATGGTTTTTGGTACGGGCATTGCCCTGTCCGGCATGGCCAACCCGGCCAAGGTCATCAATTTCTTTGATGTTACTGGCAGCTGGGACCCCAGCCTTGCTTTTGTGATGGGCGGCGCGCTGATCATTACCTTTGTCGGATACCGGATTGTTTTGGGCCGCCAACGTCCCATTTTTGAACCGCGGTTCGATATCCCTCAGAATCGAAAGCTTGACGCCAAACTGTTGGGTGGTGCCGGCATCTTTGGGATCGGCTGGGGTATCGCGGGTTTTTGCCCGGGTGGTGCGTTGCCTGCCTTGGGCACCGGCAATCCGAACGTGATCCTCTTTGTTGTGGCTCTGATCGCGGGTATGCTTGCCACGCGTTTCGTGCTGAGCCGCGCAAACAAAAGCGGAAAGGCGGCGCAACCGGCGGAATAACAACGCAAAGGCGTCGCACATGCTCAATGCACTGCTGATCGGATCAGCGATGATGATCGGCTCTTTGGCCGCTGCGATTTTCTTTTTCGGAGTGGCCGCCCGCGTGCTGCGCTGGCTAGAGGAAACGCAGGCCTTTGGCTATCGACAATTCACCAATCTTTTCGAACTGGTGGTGACCTTCATCTGGATTTTGTTTGTTCTGTCCTTCTCCGTCTGGGGGTGGGCAGCGCTCTACATGTCGCTTGACCTGTTCGATGGGCTGGAGCCCGCGCTTTACTTCGCCATCGCCTCTTTCACTACGGTCGGTTACGGCGACGTTGTGCTTGACCCCGGCTGGCGCTTGCTGGCCGGGATGACAGCAACTCACGGGTTGCTGACATTCGGTCTTTTCACTGCGTTCCTGGTCGAAGTATTTAACTTGCCGGTCCGGTCACGCCGCAGTTGATTTCGCTCAATGCTGCCATTGCGTTGCTCCCCTAAGCTGGTGCGGAACGTCGCAATGGGAAAGTCAAATGGTCGATCAAGCACATTTCAAATCTGTCATCTTGGCACGGATGGAGGAACTGGGCGTCCGCATGCACGATATCGATGAAGAACTTGGCCACCAAATGGACAAGGATCTGTCCGAACAGGCCATCGATCTGGAAGATGACGAGGTTTTGGAAAGCCTTGGTGCTGTGGCGCAAAAGGAGATTGCGCTGCTCAAGGCGGCTTTGGGCCGGATTGGGGATGGCACCTATGGAACCTGCTTGAAATGTGGGGAGCCGATATCGGAGGCGCGGCTGGAAGCGGTCCCCTACGCGCCCTTGTGCAAGACATGTGCGACGGCAGCGACGCAGTAAGTGGGATTTCGTCAGCTTTAACGGGCGGATCAGCAATCATCTGATCGTTGCCCCAAAAGCTGCGCTCTTGATTTGATTCAGGTCTACTCCTGAATGCTCGCCAGGTAATTGGTCACGGCCACAAGCCCGCCCGGCACGATGATCTCTTTGCCGTCACTTTCGAGCCGGACAGGTTTGCCCAGTTCGCTCCGTCCAAACTCCGGCATCGCAGCGGTCGGGTGATCCGCACCAACCTTGCCTGCGACAATCTCCATAACGTAGGCGCGGGGAAAGCGTCCCTTGTTCTGTTTTGACAGGCCAGTGAGGGCCGGGGGTGCCTCGCCCAATCCAAGGGACGCCGGGCCTGCGCCACGTCCGCCGGGACCATGACAAACCGTGCAATTGGCGTCATAATAAGCTTTGCCGTTTGCCACACTCACGCTGACCGGGCCGGGGTAATTCTTGCATCCAACCGCCGCCATCAGAACGAGCGGCAGGCCCAGGGTCATTGCCAAAACTCTTTTGTACATGTCAGTCGGATCCGTCTCAGCCATTGCTGATCATTGCGCAGATATCCCGGACCAGCCTTGATAAATCGCAAGGGCATGGCGGCGCCGCGGTCACCTAGTCCCACATGCTGCGAGACCCAATCCTGCACCTTTGACACCAGCACGCCTGACTTCCCGTATTTGGTGAATTCCCGATTCGGTGGTACTCTGCTGGCATTTAAGACGACCCATTTTCAAAGGAGGCCATTCAATGACGCATCGTGTGCGCCGTAGTGTCTGGAGCTTGCCAGACGGTGATGAAACCCTCATTTGGTACGAACGCGCAGTAGAGGCCTTGTGGCAACTCCCTCTCGACAACCCGCGATCGTGGTTCTTCATGGGCTCTGTGCATGGCGTGCCTCCAAGCTTTCCCAATGTCCCGTCGGCGGTTGCATTCTGGGACCAGTGCCAACACCAAAGCTGGTATTTCCTGCCCTGGCATCGTGGCTACATCACGGCATTTGAGGCGGTTGTGGCGGCTGAAGTCGAGGCCTTGGGCGGGCCCGTGGACTGGGCTTTGCCCTATTGGAACTACTCCGAAGACTTGTCCGCTCAGCCAAACGCACGCAGGCTGCCCACCGCGTTTCGCGACCCTGCCAAACCAAATGGCACGCGAAATTTCCTTTTCTCCCGGCGTAGGTTGATCTTCAATGGCGATCTGGGGCTGACCGACCAGGTGGTCAGCCTTGACGCACTGGGATGGCCCAACTTCACCAACTCAGTACCGGGCATCCCTTCGGGTTTTGGCGGGCCCGCGACAGGCTTCAACCCCGGTGGCGGGGACAATGGTGCGCTTGAAATGATCCCGCATAACGTCATCCACGTCGAGATTGGCGGCTTTATGCAGGACCCGCGCACAGCGGCTTTCGATCCGATTTTTTGGCTCCATCACTGCAATATCGACCGTTTGTGGGAAGAATGGCGTCAGGACCCCGCCCATGCCGATCCTGCCGCCCCGGCGTGGCAGACGGGTCAGCAGTTCGACATGCATGATGGGCTTGGTCAGCCCTTCACATTCACCTCCCAAGACATGCGCGACACAACGCAAGTCCTGCACGGCTTTCTTTATGATACGATCCCTGCACCGGTCACACCGCCAGTGGCCGATACCGACACAACGGAGAGCATAGCAATGGGCGCGGGACGGGAACCAGAGCTTGCCGGGGCCAGCGAAGCGCCTGTGGACCTCGGCGATGGGGTCACGCGGGCGAAGGTGCCCCTAAGCGCCGATGTGGCGCTTGTGGGCTCTGAAGAAGCAGTGGGGGATGACCGTCGTGTCTACCTTGAACTGCAGGGGATCACGGGGACCGGCGCGGCGGCCAATTACGCGGTTCTGATCGACTTACCCGATGATAATCAGGTGCCTGTCAGCGTCGGTGTTCTCAGCACCTTTGGTGTGGACCGCGCCAGTAAGCGGGATGCGCCGCACGGCGGCAGCGGGCTCAACCAGGTGTTTGATATCACCCAATACGCCCTGCCGCTGGGCCTTGTGGCGGGGAACGCCGAGGCACTTGACGTTATCATTCAGCGCATCGGTGCGCAGGATCAGGCATGGGGCGTACCGGAGGGTCTTGAAGAGGTTGCCCGCGCGATGGAGAGCGGCGGTAAGGTGAGCATTGGTCGTATCAATGTGATCTTCAGATGAGCGATGCGGCCTTTCAGGGCGCTGCGCGCTGGCCACCTGTTCTGGTGCCGGGGCAAGGCGCGCGGCTGCGTCGACGCGGTGTTCAGGTCGCAGTTCTTCCAGCAGCTTTTGCTTGGGGGACGCTGATCCTGCTGCCGCTTGGCCCACTTGATTTGCAGATTTGTGCGACATTTCCTGCTGGTGCTGGCGCAGGTGCTGCATTTTCTCAAGCGTTGGCGCTTGAGTGGGTGTCCTTTAACCCCAAGATCGCTACTTTTGAGTGGCTGCTGATGGTCGTCGCAATGATGTTGCCGCTCACCGCGGCAAATATCGACCATCTCTCAGCCAGAACGTTCCGCAGAGATCGGCGGAAGGCGGTGTGTGCCTTTCTTGCCGGATACCTGTCGATTTGGGCCGTCCTTGCGATACCAGCCGTTGGTTTCACATTGGTTGCGCGAGCAGGGTTGCAAAGCTCTGGCCCGGCGGCAGGTGCTCCGCTTGTGCCCTTGGCGTTGGCCGCGCTTTGGTGGGTCAGCGCGCCGCGGGCCCTGGCATTGGCGCGGTGCCATTTTCGGCCAACACTGCCTGCTCAAGGTCCTGAAGCGGTTCGCGGCAGCGCAGTTCTGGGGGTGAGGAATGGTACCTATTGCGCGGTTACCTGTTTGCCGCTCATGCTGGGGATGCAGGTCGCTGGCGGCGGTGTCATTGGGATGGCACTGCTCAGCGCGATGATTTTTGCAGAAAGGGCAGCGCACAGGCCCAATCCGAAAGGCGCTGCATGGGTGCTGATCGCATTTGCTGCACCGTTGAGTTTGATTTGAGACCGGGCCGACATGGCCGGTAGATTTGAGGGGGATCGAAGACATGGCTCAGGACACCTATGACGCATTAGAGCGGGGCACTTTGCCCGAAGACCGCGATCCGTTGTCTGTCGAGCTGGTCACGGCGGAGCACGCTACCGAAGAGGCGATGGCCGCGCGGGTCAGAGAAGCCTTGCCCGACGCCACCTTTGCCGTGGAGGCGGCCAGTGACCCGACCTCTGACCGTTACTTCTTTGTCGACTTTCCGGACATTGATCCAAAAGGACAGGAAGCCCGGGTGTTTGAGTTTGCCCGCGCCCTGCGACAGGCAACTGAAACGCAGGAAGCCAACCCGGTGCTGCCCGACAGCCTTTACGGCGCGCATCATGTGGCGGGGGAGAACGAAGGGCTGTTCAGTTTTTGCGAAACGCCCCGCGACAACAGCCTGCCCTTTGGGTGGCACCATCCCCAGATCGACACGCTTGGTGCCTGGCAGCATACCAAGGGTTCGGGGGCTACTGTCGCGGTCATCGATACGGGCTACAGCGATCATGCAGAGCTTCACGGTGTCACAACCTCGAATGGTGAGATCAATCTGGTCGAAGGAGGCACCGACGCCCGGGACCGGTTCTCAACCGGTCTGATGAAAAATCCGGGGCACGGGACGCTGGTGATGTCCGTTGTGGCGTCGCGCGGGACGGCGAATGCCCAAGGCAAGACCGGCCAGCCCGGTGCGGTGACCGGTGCGGCACCCGCAGCCAAGGTCATGCCGATCCGTGCCATCCGCTCCGTGGTGGATTTCAATCAGCGACGCATTGGCCAGGCCATTGATCACGCCGTCGCAAATGGTGCCGATGTGATTGCCATGGCGCTGGGCGGTCCCACGCGCGTTGCCAGTACCGAGGCCGCGCTACGCCGGGCGGCCAATGCTGGCGTCGTGATCGTATGTGCTGCAGGCAATTGTTGGCCTTCTGTCGTATTTCCCGCAGCCTATGCAGCGCTGGGTATCTGCACGGCGGTTGCCGCGTTGCAGCCTGACCGTCGACCCTGGAAGAAGAGCGGGCGCGGGGGACAGGTAACCTTCTCTGCCTTTGGTGAACAGGTCTGGGGGGCTGCGAAGAACAAGGCCAGCGATCCACCGGGCGGCATCAGGGCAAGTCAGGGCACAACGCTTGCCACCTCAATGACGGCAGGCACAGCGGCGCTTTGGGTTGCTAAACATGGTGGTCGGAACGCGCTCAAGCAGATTGCCGATCAGCGAGGCACGACTGTTCAGGCGATGTGGGTCAAATGCGCGACACAGGGGATGCAGGCTCCTGCTGTCTGGAATGGGGCGCAGGATTTGGGCGCAGGTGTACTGAACGCGCGCGCGGCGTTAGAGGCGAGCCTGCCCGGCGCCGCCGAGGCGCCCGCTGCACCAGAGCCCGAAGCGGTATCTACGCTCAACATCCTGCAGATGCATCTTGCAGGGACCAGCGAAGCCATGGCCGCGGATGCTGTCAGCGCCGACATGGCCGATCTTGCCCCGGAACTGATCTGGCTCAGCTACCGCACGGGTGCGAAAAAGCGCATGCTCGAAACCGATAGTGAGGCTGTCTTGCAAACGGATGAGCCCAGCCCGGCAGTGGCAGAGGCGCTCAGGAATGCGCCCGCCCTGCGCGCCGCAATTGGCGGCTAGGCAGAAGGGGAGGTCATGGCGCTCACAGCGGATCATCTGCGCGAGGTGCTGGTGCAACATGCACCTGTGGTTGACCTTGCCCTGGAGCAGCTGTTCCCCGATCCGGATGCACCGGTCAATCTGGATGCCCTGCGCGTTTTGGCCGAAGACGGCGAAGATTTGGCTGACGTTCTGATACAGGTGGTCGAGAGCGGCGGCATCAGCGAGAGCCTTGAGGCCTTCCTGAACGCCCGTGGGATCGCGTTGGTCAAGAAGACGGACGCGGAGACCTGGGACCAGAACACTGCACCTTTGCCGGGCATCGTGATTGCCGAACCGGTTCCAAACGAGTTTCCTTTCGAGCAGGTTGGCCGTTTCGCTCTGCGCGCCTCCGCCTTCAGGTGCCGCATTGAAGTGGACGGGACAATTGAGGGGTCAGGCGCATTTGTTTCCAAAAGGCTCGTCCTGACTGCGGCGCACGTTATCGACAAGGTCATCGCTGCCCAGAAGGAGGCAGAAGCGACAGGGCAAAATGACATCGACCTGCCCAAGATTTCAGTCAAGGCCTCTGACGGCAGACGGTTTGAGGCACGGTGTGTCTGGTACTCGCCTGTCCACGACAACGAACGCAATGGGGCCTTCCCGCCGACAGCCGCAGCGGCTGAGCACAAGGATGTGGCCTTGCTGCGTGTAGGGCTGCCTTTAGGGTTGAGCTATGGTTACTGCGAATTGCCTGATCCGGCGGTGGATTGGGTCGGGTCGCGCCTTATGACACTGGTCCACTATCCGGAAGGTGCCATTCGGGGCCTCACCAAAGGCCGTGTTCAACGAGATGGGCCGGACGACATCCGCCTGCAGCATGATGTGAACACGGCAGGGGGGTCTTCTGGCGGACTTGCCTTTGACTGGGAGCTGAAGTTCATCGGCATCCATCAAGGGCGCTGGAACGAGTTCCGCAAGTTAGTACCGCACTCCATTTTTGCCAGCGCGCCCGGCTTTGTCGATGCGATCAAGCGTGACAAACCACGCCGATACCTCTGGTCGCTGGAAGACGATATCGAAGGCCAGTTGATCATCGGACGCCAGCAGTTCTTTGCGGGGCTTGCGCAGATGATCGAGGCGCCCAACAGCATGCTGCGCGGCATCTGGGTGCGGCGGCTGGACACCACGCAGACAACGGGTTTGAGCTTCAGTTTTGAGATGCTCAAAGCTTTTCTGACCAACCGCATCCGGCCTTCGGACGTGGAGCGAAAGCACCGGTGTTTTCAAATCCCGACCGATCTGGAAGAACTTGACCTCATCTCGACACTTGCGGGGCAGGTCTTGGGGACCCCGGCAGCAGATGCCGCCGCGGGTGTCAGAGCAGGTGAAACAAGTGACGTGGCGGAGGAGCGGGATCGTGCTTTGCGCCTTGCACAAGACCTGCAACGCCGCGCGGTGCAGGAAGATGCTACCTATTGGCTCTTCTTTGAGACACCACCCGACGGCAAGCTGTCAGATGCCGCGCGCACGCAGTTTGAGCACCTGGCCGAATGGCTTGTGACCCACAAGAATCTGCGCATCATCCTGGCCGGGTTCGAACAATACGCGCTGGCCCCGCTGAAGTTTCAGCGCCCCGAGGAGGCGGACACGGCGCGCAAGCCCGGTCTGCTGGTCGATCCCTTGGGCAACTTCACCGAAACGGATGTGAAGATCACGCTGGAGGCGATGCTCGCCGATCTCGCGCAGGAGGATAACGTTAACCCGGTGATCATGCAGGACCTTGTTGCGCAGGTGGTCAAAAACATGCCGGAGGTGCAATCGGGGGTCTTTCCATTTGCCGAACTGGGCCGGGCGGTCACGCGCATCCGGAACACCGTGAAACTTCGGGCGGGGCTGGATTGATGGCCGTCTCGGACAGATATCTGCAATTGCGCGATCAGCTTTTCCAGCGCGCCGCCCTCGTGGATGACTTCCTGCCGCGGGATTTGCTGAAGGACGTCATCCCGGCCGAGCTTTCAAAGGACATCCTGCTGCGCGGCCAATTGATGTCTGCGCTTCGCGAGAAATGCGCAACCCGCGGCGAACGGTGGCAGTTGCGACCGATTGCCCGGCGCAAGCTGTTGAGTGCGGAGGCGACGCCGGACGATTTGCCTGACACAGAGATCAGCGCGGCGTTGAAAGGCGAAAGCATCTATTCTTCCGAAGGTCTCCAGCAGCTGATCGAAGACCCGGCGCCGCTGGAAAAGCTGTCAGTGGCGGTCGCGACCCTGGAGCAGGCAGGCCCGTCCGCCCCCGGGCATGAAAGGCTACTGGCGCTCAGCAGCAAACTCGATCAGGCGCGCAGGCAAAAGGCGACCGATGACCTTCTTGGCGATGACTTTGTCGGACGAGACGCAGAAATCGCGCGGCTCTTGGACGTACTGGACAATCCGGAACGCCACGCGCCGTTGCATACCCTGCACATCCAGGGGTTGCCCGGTGTAGGCAAAACTTTCCTGCTTGAGGAACTCACACGCCTGTGTCGCGAGCGGCCCCGGATCGTGATGGTCAAGCTCGACTTTGACCGTTCGTCTCTCAGCAATGGGGCGACAGATGCGGTGTTTGACGAGATTTCGCGCCAGATTGGGACCGCGATGCCGGAGGTGTCGAAAGAACTCCATCACCTGCGCCTGCAGACCGCCGAACGCCGGACGCGGATCGCAACGGAACAAGGAGCATCTGTGCCCTTCGACCTGTTGCACCGGATGATCGAGATACTGGCTGAGAATGATCGGCAGTTGTTGTTCCTGCTCGACACGCTTGAAGTGCTGCATGGGCATGGCGCGACGTTCGTCATGCAATTGATGAACGAGATTGACCGTTTTGCGGACAAAGAGCGGTTGGACATCAGCGTGATCTCAGCGGGCAGGGGGCCGATCTATGCTGAAGGGGACAAGCGCCTGCGCGATCTGATGCGTCTGGAAGCGCTCGACGAAGAGATCACCCGCGCCATCCTGTCCAAACGTGATGTCCCCGCGAATCTGCATGATCGGATCGTCGAACTGGCCGGTGGCAATCCACTGCGTTTGATTCTTGTGTCGCGCGCATTGCAAGAGGATGGCGAGGCGGGACTGCTTGAAGACGGCGACGTGCGGGGCGCGGGCAATGGGTATCTCTATCGCGCCATCCTGTCGCGCGTACCTGCTGACATTCGTGAAATCGCTGCCGAAGGGCTGATCCTGCCGGCGATGGGCACATGGGAGCTGTGCAATATCGTTGGCCCGGCGCTCAACATCGATATGGATGAACCTCGTGCGCATGAATTGCTAGAGCTGCTTGAAATGCAGCGCTGGATGGTGCGGCGCAGGTCTGACGGGCGCTTTGCCCATATTGAGGAAGTGCGTCGCGAGATTCTTGAGCTGACCTATGCCGAAAGTCCGGCTCATACCCGACGGATCAATGAGATTGCCGCCGATAAGCTGGCCGACAGCGACCCTGTTCAGGCGCTCTATCACCGATTGCAACTGATGCGCGAGGACGGTCCGATACCAGACGTCATTCCCGGTGATGCGCGGCAGCTGACAGATGAGTTGATGGAAGATCTGCCGCTGGACGCGCAGGATCTGGTGCTGCGTGCGCGCGGCCAGCGCTCGCGCGTCGGGTCGGCACCTCCAAAGGCCGCGCCACCTTCCGCTCAATATCAGCGCATGGCCCAGAAAGGGGTCTCAGCGCGCAGCACAGAAGAAATCTGGGTGCGTGCGGTACCAGATAAGGCAGGAGGACGATTGGCTCTGGTCAGGGATGCAGGGGAGGGACATGAACCTGACAGCGGCGGTCTGATGGACCTGCGCAATATGCTTGAGGTTCAGGAGCGCCGCGAGGCGACGTACCTCATCAAGCAAGTCATGGCGACCCCTTTCCGTCTGGAGGGTGAAGCGGGGCTGTTGGCGATCACGCATCAATGGCAGACTGGGCATTGGTCCATGGCAAGGGCGCTGCTGGATGCCGCGGCGGATGACATACTGGATCAGGCGGTTGAACAGGATATCGGGTTGAGCGGCCTTGCCCTGCTTGAGTGCTGGGCGGAATTCCGGTTCGCGCATCTTTGCAAGCGCATGCAGGAGCCGCATATCTTTGACGCGGTTCAACATGCCTTGAGCCTGACACAGCGCGGTGGGATGCGCGGCGGCGCGTTGACGTTTGCCCATCTTGTCGTGGCCGGTCCCGAAATGGCAAGCGAGCATGGCGGCACGGGTATGATTGCCCCCTACCTGCCAGATCAACCCACGCGATTTGACCGCGAATGGGCCGAACGCAGCAACGCGATGCGCCAGGAATTCGGGCTCGACTTCAAGCCGGGTCATGAAGACCCCGCTGCTTTGTTACCGGTCGCATTTGCCCGCGTGATGGCCCCCCTCAATCCCTATGCGGAGCCTATGCGGGCATTGCTGGAAGATCTGGCAGAAGATGAGGATCGCAAGGCGCTGATAGATGTCGCAGCCTTGGGTGGAAAGCTGTCAGAGCTGGCTGATCTTTTTGCACCAGACGTCGAAGGCACTTCAGATGCGCAAGAGCGCGTTGGGGCACATGCGCCAGAAGCCGCTGCGCTGCTTGGCGCACTGGGGCTGACGGCGGAATGGGCGGGAGGCTACGCGTTCCACTCACCCATCCCTGATCTGCCTACCATCGCCCGCGCGGCCGAGTGTTGGCAGCAGGCTACGCTGGGCCTTTGGCCCTATGGCAAACGGCGACCCGGTGGATGGGAGGATGCGATGGTTGATCGGCTGTCTTTGGAACGCGCGGAGCGGCTGATGACGGAAAAAGCGTCCGAGACGCGCGCATTGCGGATGATCCATATCTGGGATGACCCGGCGTCCGGCAGCGGCGGATCCAGCGCAAAAGCACTGCGCCGCAGGCTGCACCGAACCTACGAAAACCTCGCGGCAGCGGTCAGTCTGGAAGATCGCTTGCACAGGCTCCAAAAGACCACTTTGCCTGCGGTTTTGCATGCGCCGCTGGCCGTCTTGTCCGAACGCGGCGTTAGCCCGGAACCTATTTTTCGAGGCCGTTGAAGCCTCACCGACCATTCAAAAAGGAGATTTGCCATGACAACCTTTGAAGAAGCCAGCCGGAGCCGACTGGAAAGCATGGGAGCCGACGGGCAGATCGACAAGGCGCTGGCCGCGATTGACGCCTCCCCTCCGGTCCTTGAAGAGCTTGGCTTCAAGGTAGAGCGGGCGTCCGAGTTGCTCCGCACTCCGATCTCAGGGTTGGAGTCGGTGGGCGGCAGACCGTCGGAGTTGGAGGCTATCGTTAAGGCTGTGGGCCGTCCGCCACTGATCGTCAAGAATGGAGAGGTGCAAGGCAAACACACGCTGAGCACCGACTTTCCCGCTGACATCGACACCAAGATTACGGCGGTCGAGAAATTTCTGCCGAACGTGGGACGGGTCGAGTTTCTGCATCACGATATGGCCTGGGGCGGCACGGCTTGGGTCATCGCCGAAGAGGATGATCATTTCCTGATCTGCACCAACCGCCACGTGGCCGAGATTGTCGCGCGGCGTACGTTCCGTGGCGACGGGGTCTATATGTTTGCGCCTGCCAATGTGCCGTACAGCGCGCAGGTTGATTTCATTGAAGAAGTAGACGGTGATCCGAACCCCGACGCAGTCTTCCGGATCGATAAGTTCACGTATCTCGCAGATGACGCCTCGGCGGATGTGGCCATCGGCAGGATTGGAAAGCCGGAAGCGAATGCTTCCCATCAACTCGCAGCCCTTGATCTTGCGGATCAGGACGGGGCGGATGGAGACATCGTTGCCGTCGTTGGCTACCCCGCCCGGGACAGTCTGCGCAACGATTTCACCCAGATGGAGCGGTACTTCAAAGGTCTTTACGACGTGAAGCGTTTTGCGCCGGGGTTCCTGCAGGCGCAGCCGGGTATCAGCATTCTGTCGCATGACTGCACGACGCTGGGTGGCAATTCGGGCAGTCCGGTCATTCGGCTGGGCGATGGCAAGGTGGTGGGCCTGCATTTCGCCGGACGGTTCGCCGTTGGCAATTCAGCGGTACGGGCCAGCACGCTAAAGCAACTGCTGGATGGAACGGTGCCCACGCAGGTGCAAGGCGCGGAGTTGTCCCAACCGGAACGTCCGGACGGGGCGCATGACGCTGATCATTTCGCAGGACGTGACGGATACGATCCCGATTTCCTTCAAGTTGCCAGCGTTCCGCTGCCAAAGACGCCAGCCGGGATCGCCCTTTCGAAGCCTACGGATGCCACAGACGAACGCCCGCATGAACTGCGCTATCAGAACTTTGGCATCCTCTACTCTGGCCAGCTCAAAAGCCCGATCCTCGCAGCCATGAACCTTGATGGGACGCTCACCAAACCGCAGAAGCGCGGCAGCGATAAGTGGTTCTCTGACGGACGATTACCCGCGAGCGAACAGCTTGGGAAAGAAGACTATGACGATCCTGCCATCGACCGTGGCCATCTGATCCGGCGGGCGGCGACCAATTGGGGAGAAACGGAAGAAGAGGCGAAGCTTTCGAATGCCGACAGCTTTCACTACACGGTCGCCAGCCCCCAGCACATGTCGTTCAACCGGAGCCATTCGCAATGGCTGGGGCTTGAGAATTATATCATGAGCAATGCGCGCACCCACGGTTTCCGGTGCTGCGTTTTCACCGGGCCGATCCTTGTGGGCGATGAACCGATGCTCAAGGACACCGGATCACCGATTCCGCTGAATTACTTCAAGGTTGTCACGATGCTTGCCGAAGAAGAAGGTTCTCTTGGGATTCTGCGTCTGCATGCGACAGCCTATGTGCTGAGCCAGGGACAGTTGATCCAGCGTTTGCTGATGGACCAAGGCGAGACGGAAAGCACCGAAGGTTTCGAGTTTGGGGAGTTCAAGACCTTTCAGACACGGATCACAGACCTTGAGGTCATGAGCGGTTTTGACTTCGGTGACCTGAAGGCCGCAGACCCCCTGGCCAGGCGCGTGGCAGACATTGCCAGCGAAGGTCCGGCGCCGAAACCCGTCGTTACCCTGTCTGGCTACGAAAACATCGTGCTCTAATCACCCTCGGCCACACCCTGCGCCCGCGCCCTGGCGCGGCGCGCACGGTAGCTGGGCAGCACCACCAGCAACGCTGCAATGACCAGCAGACCCAGTGTCATGGGCCGCTCCCAAATGAATGACACGCCGTCGTAAAGCTGCATGGAACGGGCAAAGTTGTTCTCAAGCATGCCACCGAGGATGAAGCCGATCAGCAGTGGGGCGAGCGGATAATCTGCGAATTTCAGTGCAGTTGCACAGACACCAAAGCCAACAAGGATCAACAGCTCGGTCGCATTGTTCTGACCGATGTAGGCCCCCATCAGGGTAAAGAATAGGATGAAGGGGATCAGGTAGTTGCGCGGGATTGTCAGGACCTTCGCGATGTAGGGGATCAGCGGCAGGTTCAGGATCAGCAACACAAGGTTGCCGATGAACATCGACATGATGACAGCCCAGAAGATCTGGGGATCATCGACCATCAGGCGCGGTCCCGGCGTTACGTTAAGCGCGATCAGCGCACCCAATAGGATTGCGGTTGTGCCGGACCCGGGAATGCCCAGGGTCAGCAGCGGAACAAAGGAGCCTGTGCAGGCCGCGTTGTTGGCGCTTTCGGGCGCTGCAAGGCCTTTGATGGAGCCTTTGCCGAACTCTTCCTGTTCTTCCTTGCTGGCGATGTTGCGTTCGACCGCATAGCCCAGAAAGCTGGCGATCGTCGCCCCGGCACCCGGCAGAACGCCGATGAAGAAGCCTTGCAGGGACTGGCGACCGATCACCGGGGCAATGGCCTTTGCCTCAGCGCGGTTGATGCGCAGGTCCTTGATTTCTCCATCACCTTCACTGTCGATATTCCGAGGTTTCAGGACGAGGAACAGCGCCTCTGGCAAGGCAAACATCGCCATGGCCAGTGTGATGAAGCCAAAGCCCGACTGCAGGTCCATGACCCCCATGGTGAAGCGTGGCAGGTTAAAGAGCGCCCCTTCGCCAACAGTGGCCATGATTAGCCCGAGTACTGTCATCAAAAGCGCTTTGGTGACCTGACCGGTGCCCGCAAAGGCCGCGATGGCGGACAAGCCGACGACCATCAGCGCGAAGTATTCGGCAGAGTGGAATAGCAAGGCCACCGACGAGAGCGCTGGTGCGAATACCATCAGCAACAGCGCGCCAATCGTGCCACCGGCAAAGCTGGCGATTGCGGCAATCGTAAGCGCTTTACCTGCTTTGCCCTGCCGCGCCATGGGGTAGCCGTCAAAGCTTGAGGCCACCGTGCCTGCGACCCCGGGGGCGTTAAGCAGAATAGAGGACGTCGAGCCGCCAAAGATCGCGCCATAGTAGACCCCGGCAAGCAGGATCAGGGCGGCGGATGGATCACCCATTGAAATCGCCACGGGGATCATGATCGCGATGATCGACATCGGCCCCAGACCCGGCAGCATGCCGATGAATGTGCCGATGAGGCAGCCGCCGATCACCATCAGCAGGTTCTGCAAAGAGAACGCGGTTTGCAGGCCGATCAGAAGTCCTTCAAGCATATCAGCCTCCGATAAAACCTGGCAGCGGGCGCATGTAGATGCCCAAGACCTGCTGGACCAGATACCAGACGATCACGGTGGCAACGATGGAAACGGGCAGCATAATGTGCCATTTCCGCTCGCCCAGAATGAAAGATCCTAGGATCAGAAACGCCGTTGTCGAGAACAGAAAGCCCAACGGACGCAGGCAAAGCGCATAGGCAACCATCAGAGCCAATAATGTCAGTGCCTGTCCAAGGTGGTAGTCCCCCAGACGGCGATAGTCGATCTCGGCTTCTTTGGTTTCCGCCTTTTCAAGCCCGAGCAAAATGATCAGGGATGCGACAATCCCGAGGACACTCAAGACCTTTGGGAAGGTAGAGGGCCAGATTGGATTTCGTTTCATGAAGGGGGCAAGGCCTGCATCCATGGTGAACCAGGCTGTGTAGCCATAGGCCAGACAGATGCCCAAAAGAATAAGTGCGATCCAACGATCGAGTGCCATCGTCCCCTCCCTAGAATAAGAAAAGGCGGAGCCTTACGGCTCCGCCTTGCAGGCCTTTAGAGGAAGCCCAGTTTTTTCATCAGGTCGCCGATGACTTGTTCTTGGTTCTCAAGGAAGGCTTTGAAATCATCTCCCGGATTGTGGATGTTGACCCATCCATTGCGGGCCCGAACCTCTTCCCACTCTGGGGTCTCATACATCTTGGCAATCGCGTCTTGATACATCGCCAGTTTGTCATCCGGCAGGCCGGGTGCTCCGAAGAACCCGCGCCAGTTTACGAAAGTCGTCTCGATGCCTTGTTCTTTCATCGTCATGGCGTCAGGTGCGGCACCCACACGCTCTTCTGCAGTGATGCCAATAATTTTCACCTCGCCGGCGTTGGCAAGGTCGACCGCTTCGGAGAAACCGGTGGAAAGAGCTGCAATCTCACCCGACAGCAGCGCGGCCATGGCTTTGCCGCCCGCGTCATAGGGAATGTACTTGACTGACAGAGCGTCCTTGCCCGCTGCTTCCATCACCATCGCCGCGACCAAGTGATCCATGCCACCTGGCACTGAACCGCCACCAATCGCTGTGCCGGATGGGTCGGCATCGAAGGCTGCCAGAAGGTCTTCCATTGAATTGATCGGGCTGTCCTTGCCCACCACAATCGCTGCGTAGTCGCCGATGGTGCCCGCAACCAATGTCAGGTCACGAAAGTTGTGGGGGAAGACGCCTGTCAGTGAGCGGATCACGATAGGTGTCGAGTTGACCATCAGCGTGCCGTGATTGCTTTCAGCGTTTTCGATCAGGTAGCCGATGGCCTTGCCGCCGCCGCCGCCGGACATGTTCTCGTAAGAGGCATTGCCAACGATGCCCGCGCCCGTCAGCGCCTCACCCGTTCCGCGGGCAGTGCCGTCCCAGCCGCCACCAGCGCCGCCGGGGATCAGAAAGTGGATACTGTCGAGCACCTTATGGCCATCTGCCAGTGCAGCAGAGCCTAGGCTCATTGCCGCAACGGCAGCGGCCATCAGGGCGCGGCGGCCCAGTTTCATTTGTTTCATAATGTCCTCCCGTTTACCACCAGCCGTCAGGCGGCCGGTTTTGATCTTGTGAGCATGGCAGCCTGATTTGGACCTGTCACCCCTGTAATTCGAATGTTCAGGAACGGGTCTAGCAACCGAATTCCCCTATAGGTTGAGGAGAAATTGCTTTTCAAGCAATGACTTGGCTTCAGTTGAGCTGAGGATGCGTATCTGTCCAGTTTCGAGCCCTGCTCATGCCAGCCCTATGGCGGCGCGGATCAAGCCAGGTGACTCGGCTGTTTCAGCCTTCATCGGTCGGCGGCGTTTCGCGAACAAGAGCCGGTCTCTGGCGGATTGCTTTAGCCAGCAGATCAAGATCGCCGTTAACGTCCGTCGAATAGGCACGCAAGAAAACGCGCACTCCATTGTGAATATACCGTGCCAGGGCCTCTCGACTGATGTTCGCATCAGGAACGTGCAACGCTCTGTTCCGAGGGGCGGACAAGATGAGCCCCCAAAAATCTTCCGCTGCAAGCTCCGGATCTTCGAAGGTCAGACGCCCTTTGGCCCGTTGTGCTGCCATGAAGGCCTTCAGACCTTCGAATACTTGATCCGGTCCAGAAGCCTGATAGGAACGGCCAACCTCGGGAAAGCGTTGCGCTTCACCGATGATCAACCGGGCAAGGGACAGAAATTCAGGGCGCATGACGGTTTCGGCATAGGTCCACGCAAACGCCAGCAGCTGAGCGACCATTTCCTGGTCTGCCTCAGCCTCAATCGCGAGCATCATTTCGTCGCGAGGGGCCAGCATCATCGCCTCAAAGAGCGCCTCTTTGCTTGCGAAGTACTGGTAGAGGGTCGGTTTGCTGAGCCCTGCTTGGGCCGCGATTTCGTCCATTGAAGCACCGGAGAACCCGGATTGGGCAAAAACAGCAATCGCGGCATCAAGAATACGGCGGTGTCGTTCCAAGCGGTTCTGGGCGCGGCGTGACAGCTGGTTCATGTCCGCACCCGTTTGAGGAACTCCACTAGAACTTTATTGAATAGGTCCGGCCTTTCCAGATTGCACACATGCCCGGCCCCGGCAATAACTTCGAACCGCACGTCAGGGACTGCTGCACTATTCCAGATACGATCCGCGACGCTGCTGATTTCCGACGGAGGCGCGAGGCGGTCGTTTTCCCCGGTCATCATCAGCACCGGCAGGTTCAGCCGCGCAAAGTCGAAAGTTTCAGGTGGGTTTGTAAAGCAGCGCAGCGCATCGGCATAGGTTTCGGTGGGGATAGCCGCCATTGACGTTAGCAACTCGGCACGGTCCGGCGCAGTTGCTTCAGGCCCTGCGATTACGTCCACGACAGCTGGGGCAAAATCGGCCGGGGTCTTGCCCTCTTGCATGGGCACCTCCCGACTTTCTCGAAAAGCGTCACGCTCTTCGTGTTCCGCTTCTGACATTCCCGTGCACCCACCAGCAAGAACAAGCGCTTGCAGTTTCTCCGGATGTCGCATGGCAAATGAGGTTGCAATCCAGGCGCCATAGGACAGCCCGCAAAGGATCAGCCTTTTGCAGCCGGTCGCTTTCATCGCGCGCAGGATGTCGTCGCAATAGTCATCTATGGTAGATTGCGCAGGACCCAGGGCACTTCCGCCATATCCCCGCAGGTCGAGTGCTGCGGCACGGCAAAGCGGTGCGACGGCGCTGAGCTGTTTGGCCCAGTTGGACTTGTTCCCGCCGATCCCATGCAGAAACAGGCAAAGCGTGTCAGAGGGCTGCCCCACAATGTCCAATGCGAGAGCAGGCGTACCTTCAACAACCACCTTCTCGATGCTTGCGCGTTCTATAGCAAAACGCGACACGTCATTCGGAAATGTCGCCAGCGGCATCAAGGCAATGGTCTTAGTGCCGAGGTCGAAGACAGCTTGTGTGCCTTTAGCGATCTCACTGGCGCGGGGTTCTGGGGCGGTTATGTCCGCGCCCATCGTCACAAGTGCGCCGTCGCCATGTGCTGAGACTTTGAGTTGGGCGTCGTAGCTCTCAACCCCCGCAATCCCTTCGACATGGGTGTAGGCCATCACCCTTTGACTGTCACTGAAATACGTCAGCCGCTCGCGATAGACCGTTTCTTCTCCCTTGACCGAAAAGCGGCGGATCAGGCTACCCTCCGCAAGCTTTTCGGCTTCCATATGGTCAACGGCTGGATGCCAAGCTGCGCAGAAGTCACGCAGGTGACCCCAGACCACATCAGGCGCCGCGGCTACCGTCACGCTGCTTTCAACATGCAGGCGCGACAAACCTTACTCCGCCGCCAGGGGCCATTCATCCGAACCACGCCAAAGCGAGGTTCGGGCACCATGCTCGTCACCGGGCGCATCTTCAAACTCATGACGGTCATAAAGTGTGAGGACCGACATGTAGTCCTCCATGATTTCGGACGTATAGGGCAGCATCAGCGCGCCACACCGGCTGTCGCGGTAGATGCGCTCAAGCGGCAGGTTCTTCAGCATCGCCTGTCCCCCACATGTCCTAATGGCAAGCGCCGCAAGCTCCTGTGCTGCCTCCATCACATTGTACTGTCCGGCATACATCCGCAGCACCTGCGCCTGCGTTGGAAAGGCATCCGCCTCCATGAACATCTGCCACCACAGTGCCCGAACGGGGGCAAGACGGGCGTACATCTTCGATACAGCGAGCCGCTTGGTGGTGAACATACGGCGATCAATCGGCGGCTGGCCGGGGACTTCCCCGCGCAGGTAGGCAACCGTGAAGTCAAACGCGGATTGCGCGACGCCCATATAGGTCGGGGAAAGCGTTGCCATCATGTGCGGGTAGTTGGGCAATGTCTTGATGAAGATGCCGGGGGGCATCATCAGATCATCTTCGGTGACGAAGACGTCTTTAAGGATCAGGTCGCGCGAATTTGTGCCCCGCATGCCCAGTGGGTCCCAGTCACCCTGCACTGACAGGCCGGGCGCGTCCTTGTGCACGATGAAGTTCATTGTGTCTTCGTGCCGTGGCTCTTGTCCCTCAAACACTTCCGTACAGACAATTGAATAATAGTCGCAGTATCCCGCGAGCGAGGCGAACTTCTTGAATCCATTGATCTTCCAACCACCCTCGACCTTGCGACACTGGGTTTGCGCGGGTTTGGAGGTCCAGTTCTGACCCGCTTCGGAGATCGGCTGGGAGTAGATGCCCTGTTCTTCAACCGCGCGGCGGAACTGGCGTTCACGCAGGGGCGCGAATGCCGCGCGATCCGCATCCGTCAGATGCGGCATTTCATACATGAACCGGGCCCACATCATCGTGGAGTTGTGCATGTTGAAGGTCAATGCCGTGGCCCCGCAGTACTTGCCGATCTCAGCGCCGACCATCGCATACTCACCCAAGCTGAACCCATGTCCGCCGTATTCCTTGGGTACTGTTAACGTCATGAAACCTTCTGACGCGAGGTCCTTGTAGTTCTCCACCGGAAAGCTTGCATCCTCGTCAATGGCATATGCCCGTTCCGCAAAGGCTGGACCCATCTTGTTGATGCGCTGCATCACAGCCAGCACTTCGGGGCGGACGCGGGTCAGATCGTAGTAGTCAGCGGGTGTGCTCATGGTTTTCCTCCAAGCGCGTTACAGCGCCAAATCTCCTTGTAGAACGCCCTCTTTCACGACGACTTTGCCGTCCAGAGCGATGGTGCAATTGCGCATGGGCAGATCAAAATGGCCTTCGGTAAATCGGCCTGCGTATTGGTTGGCACCGGTCGACCACAAAAAGTTTCCGGCCCAGGCCCTGAACTCCACGGCCTGCATGTCCCGCTTGTCATAAAGTGCGCCGCTGACCCAACGGGCGCGCGGATTCATGCCCCAGCCAACATGGCTCATCCCGTAGGCGTCGCGATCATCCCAGGCGGCCATGTAATCGCGAAAGAGTTCCGCATCGAGGCCATCGCCTTTGATCTCGGACACGAAATCATCCTCGATGCTGATGTCGATGCAGCTCGTCAGGTAGGTCTTGAACGTCAGGTTCATGTCGCCCACGTCCATCACGATCCGTCCATTCACGCAGCCTGTGCCCGGAAAGGCGAGACAAAGGCCGCCGGGCCAATGCGCCACGTGTCCCGGCGTGGTGCCAAACCCCGGTGTTCCGCCACAAGGTGCATCTTTGAGGTCGACAATCAGGTCAGTGCCTGCTGCGGAGGTCACATGCATCTGCGCTGCTTCGCGCAGCATCTCCACGCCGAGGTCCACTTTGGGGCCAAGCTCCGCAAAGGGCTCAGTGCGTTCCAGAATTTCGGGGTGTTCGTTTGTGACAACTAGAATACGTGCGCCAGCTGCTTCAATCTCGGGCCATTCTGCAGCGTGGATCATCCCTTCGACGGTGCAGTCGACGATGATCTCGCATTGCTTCATCGCCTCGATCGCCGCGCGATTGCCTTGAACCGCGAGCGATGTGCCGGTGCCCCTTACCGGCACCGGCGCAGTCTGGCGCGGTGTCGGCATGGTCAACATGCAGAAATCTGCGGCGAGGTCGTAGAGCGCCAATTCGGAAAGATGCACCAGGACGGGCCGCGACTGCGTTTCAGAGATCAGCGCAACGGTGGTGCCTTTGCCAATGCCGTTGAGGGCAAAGACACGCCGGAACGACGCCAGCCATTTCCCTTCGATCCGTTCCTGAAGCATGCCTGAAAATTCCTTAACTCACGAGTTAAGTTTTTCAGTCAGAGCGCTTTGGTGTCAAGACATTTGTCATTGGGTGCTGGCCATCGCGTCAGAGAGATGGCTCCCGTTACTTTTTCATCTTCCCAAGCTCGCTCAGCAGCGCGGCTCCGGTCTTGATGCCATCAATGAAGCGGACAACCTCAAGGTTTTCATTTGGCGCATGGTTCGCCTCGTCCGCATTCGCATAGGGAATGACGAAAGCGTCCTTGCCGAGGATCTTGGTGAAGACATAGTCGGGCAGCGACCCGCCGACAGTGGGGTAGATCAAGGGCTCCACCCCGCGCGCCTTTACAATTGCGCGGATCAGAGGCGCGGCAAAGGGGCTGTCCAAAGGTGTTTTCGAAGGCAACATGCCCGCGTGGCGGACCACCTCAACTTCTGGCGCATGCCGCGCGACATGAGCCTCAATTCGCTCGAAGACATGGTCAGGAGTAAGCGGTTCAACCAACCGGACATCGCACTTGGCGATGGCCTCGTTCGGCAGCACTGTCTTGCTGCCCGGACCACCATAACCCCCGTGCAATCCGTTGATCGTCAGCGTTGGATGAAACATCAGCCGGTCCCAATAGGGGCGGTCGACCGGGCCATCAAGGTGATCAAGGTCAAGGTCCGCTTTGACAGCGCTCTCATCATCCGGCAGGCGCGAGACGGCAGCTTGCTCAAGGTTCGTCGCGGGGATCACCGGTTCTGTGATGCCCTCGACAGTGATGTTCCCAACCGGGTCTTTCATCGTGGCCAGCAGTTGCACCAGTGTCCAGATCGGATTGGGCACCACGCCACCATAGTTTCCGGAATGCACATCACGTGACGCCCCCTTGGCAATCAGGTCAAAGGACGCCACGCCACGCACGCCGAAGGTGATCACTGGCGCACCGCTTTCGTGCAGCGGGCCGTCTGAGGTCACAACCAGATCCGCCTGCAGCCGATCCTTGTTCTGACGCACGAAATCGGCGATCTGGGGCGAGCCGATCTCTTCCTCACCTTCCAGCAGGAAGATGATGTTGCAGGGCACTTCCCCGTGCACTTTCAGATGGGTTTCGATGGCCAGGAGTTGCGCAAAGTGCTGGCCCTTGTTGTCGCCAATTCCGCGTGCCCAGATACGACCGTCGCGCAACGTGGGCTCGAAAGGCGGGCTGACCCAGGCTTCAAGAGGGTCGGGTGGCTGTACATCGTAGTGACCATAGAGAAGCACGGTGGGCTTGGCGGGATCAACCGTAAGATGGCCCAGCACGAAAGGGTGGCCGGGCGTTTCAACCAAACCGGCGTCAAAGCCAAGACCCTCTAGATGAGACACCAGCATCTCGGCAACTTCCCGAATGCCGATGTCATGGGCGGAGATTGAAGGATGTTTAACGTAGTCCATGACGCGGGCGACGAAGGTATCCGCCTCAGCGTCAATATGGGCAAAAAGCGCATCGTTCATGTGGCGTCCTTTGTCATCAAGAGTGCACCAGAGCTGTGGACCTGCGCAGTCCAGCCCGGCGCGACAATGGACGTTGTATCAAGTTGCGTTAGAATGGCCGGCCCTGCGATGCTTGCCTCGGCTCCCAACGCGGCGCGATCATAGATCGGGGTTTCGACGATACCTTGTGGCCAATGTACCTTCTGCGTTTGAAGGGGCGGGGGTAGTTCGGCGGGCTCCAATGCTGGTATCTCAACCGGTTCGGTTCGGCCTGCCGCCTCAACACGGATGGTGACAAGTTCAATTGGCGCATCAAGAACAAAGCCATAAAGGGCGGTATGGGCGTCGCGGAATCGTTGTTCTGTTTCGTCGACAGTAGCGCCCCAGTCGATGGCGATCTCTCCTCCTTGTCCATGGAAACGCAGAAGAGCGCGGACTTTCAGGTCGCGCTGTTGTTCGGCGATGTTTTCCTTGTCCATCCAGACGTTCGCCTTTTGCTGCAAGTCCGCGGCGATAGCGTCTCCAGCCACCTGATCAACAGGTCCGGGCGTGGGCAGAGCGCGTGTGAACTCGGCCTTCATATCGGCGGCAAGCAGGCCCGCTGCACAAAGCAGTCCGGGCGCAGCGGGGATCATGACTTGCGAAATGCCCAGCAGGTCCGCGAGCGCACAGCCGTGCAACGGTCCGGCTCCGCCGAAAGGAACCAGAGTGAAATCGCGGGGGTCATGTCCACGCTCGACCGAGATGGTTCTGACGGCACCAACCATGTTGTTGTTCATGATCGCGAGAATGCCCTGCGCGGCTTCTTCGGCTGTGAGCCCAAGGCTTCGGGCAACGCTCTCAGTGACAACCTCGCGCGATGCGGCCACGTCGAGCGACATCGAACCGCCAAGCAGTGCATGCGGCAGATTGCCAAGAACAACATGTGCATCCGTGACAGTCGCTTCCCTGCCGCCTTTTCCATAGGCGGCAGGGCCGGGCATCGCGCCTGCAGAGTGCGGTCCGACAGCGAGTGTGGCATTGCTGACCGAGGCGATGGAACCGCCACCCGCACCAATAGTCACCATATCGACCATTGGCAGTGACAGCGGCCACTCCCCGACCTTGCCCTGCTGGGTCAGAGCCACGTTGCCATCGCGGATAAGGCAGATGTCGGCTGACGTGCCGCCGATATCCACCGTGATGATGTCTTTAACGCCGCAGGCCGCCGCCGTATCCACGGCACCCACGACACCTGCCGCCGGACCAGACAGTGCGGTGAGCGCAGGTGCTGTGCGGATCGCTTCTGTCCCGGCGACACCACCATTGGACTGCATCAGCAGCAAAGGGGAGGCGGCCTTGGCCTCATCCAACCGGTCTTGCAGGCGAGAGATGTAGCTTGAAACGCCAGGCATGACGCTGGCGTTCAACACGGTCGCCAAGGACCGCTCAAACTCCCGAACCACGGGCAGCACGTCAGTGGAGCAGGTGATCGCAACATCTGGCAATGCATCCCTGAGCAGCCTGGCAACGCGTACCTCATGGTCTGAGTTGGCGTAGGCGTGGAGCAGGCAGATTGCGACCGCCTCAACGTTCTGGTTACGCAGAGCATCTGCCACCCGCGCAACACTGCCCTCGTCGAGGCTTTCCAATACTCGGCCGCCCGTGCCGATCCGCTCGTCCACTTCATGAATGCGTTGTGCAGGCACCGGGCGCGCAGGCTTAACCCACGTAAAGAGGTTCGCATGTCTTGGAATGTCCTGACGTCCTATCTCAAGTACATGTCGGAACCCTCGGGTGGTCACCAGCGCGGTGCGCGCGCCCTTGTCTTCAAGGATCATATTTGTGGCCACTGTCGTGCCGTGCAGCACGCGAGAGAAGTCTGCCGCCGAGATGCCCGCATCCTTCAGCACCATGTTCACGCCGGTCATGAAGGCTTGCGAAGGGTCCGCAGGGATCGAAGGTGTTTTTGCACGCCAGACCGTGCCGGAGTGGCGGTCCAGCAGGGAGATATCCGTAAAGGTGCCGCCAATGTCGACGGCAACAGCATAGGACGGATCGAACGACATATCAGACGAGGGCATCGACATACTCCTGACGATAAAAGCGGCGCGTTGCGGGACGATCGGCACGCAGGGCGGAAGTTGCCGCTTCATCAAGCATATCGTCGCTTATGACGACGCCATATTCAGCCTTTGCCGCTGCGAGCGTTACAAAGCCGCCCAAAACATCATCTAAAACCGCTTCAGCGGGGCGATCGTATGGGTGGCCGTATCCACCACCACCGCCTGTCTCGATCCGAAGGATGTCGCCTTTCTTCAGCATGTTGCCATCGGACAAGGGATCGAGCTTCAGCTCGTCTTCGGTGCCGGGGTTCACAATGGCGATCCCATGCCGACCGGATTTGCCCCCATGGATGCCCCAGGGCGGGTTCTTGACGCTGTCGATACGGATCGCGACCATGGTTTCTTCGGCGAGGATCTCATATTCCCTTACGATACCGCATCCGCCTCGATGGCGTCCCGGTCCGCCAGAATCCGGTACAATCCCATAGCTGCGCATCGTTACCGGATAGCCAGCTTCGAGGAACTCGACAGGGTAGTTCTCTTGCGCCACGAAATAGACAGCGTCGATGCCGTCAGCGGTAGCACGCGCGCCATATCCGACGCCGATCCCGTCAGCCAGCAGATAGGGTTCCAGATCACCGTTCCCGTTGCGAAACTTGCCGCGCATGATGTTCACCACATAGGCGGAATTGGCCGCAGGCGCTTCGCCACCGCCGGTGTTGAGCAGGCCGCACATGGCAGAAATCATCCGCATCGCCGTCAGCCCGCGTAGTCCAAGAGGCGCCGGGAACTCGGGTTGCAGGAAGCTGCCCTTGCGAAACAGGACTTCGTCAAGAGCGTTTGGCCCACCTGCGTTGCAGACCTGGCTGGGATCACCACCAAGGTAGAACAGACCAAGCGCCATGCCCGGCACGCCATTGTTCATCAAGTAGTTGATGGGGCCGGGGGCCTGATCATCGCTGTCACGGGCATCAAAGGTAAAGTGGTCCTCTTTGTCCTCCACTTTCTCTCGCGTTAGGGAAAACCGCATGTGGAAGGGACCGTTGCCATGACCATCGGTGTCAATTGCGTCGGTAAAGCTGTGGGTCCCGTAGTCAAAGGTCTCTGCGAGCCTGTCGCGGACCAGTTTGCGCGTTCGTCGCAAAAGCTGAGCCAGTGCATCCTCCATAACTGCTGGTCCGAACCGGTCGAGTATCTCACCCACCCGGCGCACACCCAGTTCTACAGAGGCCATCAGCGCGCGCATGTCTCCGATGCTTTGGTCGGGGTAGCGGGAATTGCGATGAAAAATGTCGAGGACCGCCTGATTGACCTGCCCGGCGTCAATCATCTTGGTGACCGGGATCATCACGCCTTCCTGGAAAATATCAGTCGCATCCGGGCTGATGGAGCCCGGCCGCAGCCCCCCGATGTCGGCAAAATGGGCCCAGCTCATCACGAAGGCACAAACGCGCCCCTCGCGGAACACCGGCGCGAGCAGCACCTGATCATTGGAATGCGAGATGGCCCCGTAAGAGCCGTAGCAATCATTGTACCAGTAAACGTCCCCTTCCTGCATCGTCTCCATTGGAAACTTCTCAAGAACCGGCCGCGTCATATCGCCAAAGATCGGCACCATCGATCCAACCGCCATGGTGCCTTTTCCGTCAAAGAGGGCTGTATAGAAATCTTTCTTCTCGCGGATGAAGGCAGAAATCGCCGTGCGTTCGATCAGCGCTTCCATTTCGGACTGAGCCGCCGCAATGGCCCCGCGAATGATCTCAAGCGAGACCGGGTCGCAAAGCGGCTGATCCTTCAGGCGCGATTGCTGGTTCATGGTTGGCTCCTTTCAGAGGAAACTAAGGTCAGCACCGTTTGCCCAAGGGCACCGGTTTCGACGCGGGCATGGGCTTGCGCGATCTTCTCCAGTTCGAAGGTCGCACCGATTTGCGGACGCAGCTGGCTTTTGCGGATCATGTCGAGGATGGTCTGCTCGGCCTCTTGACGCTGCTTTGGGGGCAGGCGGAACCCTTGGACAAAGCGGATCGACGCACCGAGATCAGCAAAGCTGTAATAGGGGAGTTCAGGTGTTGGATTTGAACTGCACGAGTAACTGGCGATGGTGCCATGGGGGGCCAGGCAAGAAATGTCAGTTTGCATATTGGAGGCCAGATCGACCTCGATTATCCGGTCAACGCCTTGTCCTTCTGTCGCTTCTGCAATCCGGGCTGAGATGTCCTCAACGTGCCGGTCAATGGTCTCAATATTGCCCAAGGCAGCGACGGCCTTTGCACCTGCATCGCTGCTGACCGTGGCGAATACCTTTGCGCCCTGTGCCATAGCGGTCTGAATGCACATCTGTCCCACAGCGCCCGCGCCGCCTTGAACAAGAAGCGTCGTCCCCTCTACTGGTCCGTCACCCAGCACCGCGAGCCATGCCGTCAGGGCGGGGACGCCGAGGCATGCGCCCTCCTCGAAACTCAAGGCATCGGGCAGCAAAACAGCCTGTGCGCTAGGCAACGCAATATAGTCAGCTGCGGTCCCGAAGGCGCGCCCCGCTTCTCCATAGCCACCTTGTGCATTCCAAAGCCACACGCGCTCACCAATGCGTTCAAGTGGTACACCTTTACCAACAGCTTCAATCACCCCAGCGCCATCACAGTGCGGGATCACAAGATCATGGGCCATTTGCATGCCGTTCCACCCGGCACGACGCTTCACATCTGCCGGATTGATGCCGGAGGACATGACCCGTACCAGAACTTCGCCTGCAAGCGGCTCAGGCATCGGCAAGGCCCCGACCTCAAGCACATCTTCGGCGGCGCCGGTGCGCGTATATGAAGCCGCGCGCATCATCCTTCGGCGAAGTGACACGCCACCTGGCGTGTTCCAATGGTGCGGGGCAAAGGTACTTCGCTGGCACACCTGTCTCGGGCGAGCGGGCAGCGGTCTCGAAAGACACAACCTGATGGCGGGTTGCGTGGATCAGGCGCGCCAGCGCCAATGGGGAGAGGATCGTGGCTCTGATCGACGTGCGGGGTTGGCACTGCGGCGACCAGAGCTTGCGTGTACGGATGGAGCGGTTGATGCACGATGTCCTCGGTCGGGCCGTCTTCCATGATCCGGCCAAGGTACATCACGATTGTGCGCTCACAGACATAGCGCACCAGCGCCAGATCGTGGCTGATGTAGATGGCCGTCAGGCCGAGTCGGTCGCGGACATCACGGAAAACGTTCAGAACCCCCGCGCGCACCGAGACATCCAGCATGGAAACTGGCTCATCCGCGACGACAAAATCCGGCTCCAGGATCAGCGCCCGCGCCATCACGACGCGCTGCAACTGTCCTCCGGACAGTTGATGGGGAAACCGTTCGAGAAATTGTTCGGGATCGCCAAGCCCTACCAGTTCAAGCGACGAAATGACCCTGTCGCGCCACTCACTCCGGGCGATGCGCGCGTTGGCGAGTGGTTCTTCAAGAGTCTTGCGGATCGAATAACGGGGATTGACCGCATCGAAGGGGTTCTGAAAAATCATCTGCGACCGGCTGCGAAACCGCTGCAACTCTGTGCCCTTGAGGTCTTTGATCTCCTGGCCATCAAACTTTGCTGAGCCGCCGGTGACTTCTTCCAATCGCACCAGCACCCGGCCCATCGAGGTCTTGCCGCATCCGGATTCGCCCAGAAGCCCAACACTCTCACCGCGCTTGAGCGTCAGGTTTACGCCATCGACCGCTTTCACAGTAGAAGGCAGACCCATCATTGCCGACACCGCGTTGCCAATCTTGTAGTGCAGCTGCGCGTCCCGCATCTCGATCATGGTGTCACTCATGCAACTTCACCCCAGGTTCCGGGCTCCATGGCCTCTTGCCGAAGCACAGGTGCCTCATCGGCGCGGTGGCAGGCCACAAAATGTCCAGGTGCTCCTTCGACCAGTGCGGGTTCTGTGTTGCGGCACAGATCAGTAGCAAAAGGACAGCGTGCCGCAAATCGGCATCCGATGGGTGGATTGGCAAGGTCAGGAGGGCTGCCAGCGATGGGGGTCAGGACACCGCTGCCTGCGGATTTCAGGTCCGGAAACGCGTTCTTCAACCCCATGGTGTAGGGATGCAAAGGCTCGTTCAGAAGAGTTGCTGTATCGCAATCCTCGACCACCTTGCCCGCATACATGACGACCGTGCGGTCACAGGTGTAGGCCACCACCGAGATGTCATGCGTCACCATGATCACTGACAGGTCCAGCTCCCGTTGCAAGCTCCGCAATTGGTCGAGAATCTGTCGTTGAATAATGACGTCTAGCGCTGTGACTGGCTCATCCGCCACGACCAGCTTCGGCTCAAGCGCCAGTGCCAGTGCAATCGCCGCACGCTGACGCATGCCTCCAGAGAATTGATGCGGGAAGTCGCGCAGACGGCCAGCGTCAATTCCGACCATTTCAAAGAGCTCGACTGCCCGCTTCCTCGCTGCGGATTTGCTCATCCCGCCCCGGTCCCGCAGGACTTCGATGATCTGGTATTCCACGCGGTAGACCGGATCGAGGGAATTCATCGCGGACTGCGGTATGAAAGAGATGTCGCGCCAACGCAGTGCGTTCATCTGGCTCTCTGGCAGAGAAGCCAAGTCCTGGCCGTCAAAGATCATCTGACCGCCCGCAATCCGCGCGTTGTCCGCGATCACGCGGGTGAGCGCGCGGGCCATCGTCGTCTTGCCACAGCCCGATTCCCCGACCAGCCCGACAATCGCACCTTTTGGCAAATCAAAACGCGCATGGCTCACCGCCACAACATCCAACGCGCCAACTTCATAGGCGATGGAAAGATCACGGACAGAGAGAAGGGTACTCATCTCAACGCCCCAACTTTGGGAAGAGCAGGTTTTCGTACCCGCGTGAAATGAAGAAGCCAGCGCTGACGACAAGAATGATGGCCAGACCCGGGGGGATGAACCAGTGATAGGCCTGTCGTGCAAGCGCCTGGCTGGCAAAGGCGTCCTGCAGCATGAACCCCCAGCTGATCGCATCGGGATCACCAAAACCCAGGAACGAGATGGAGGCTTCGGTCAGGATCGCCCAGCCGATGGCGATAGAACCGTAGAGGAAACTCAAAGGCAGGATGTTGGGTGTGATGTGGCGCAAGATGATCTTGAGATCGGAGGAGCCGACAACCCGGGCGGCTTCGACATATCCACGCGAGCGCAGCGACAGCACCTGCGACCGGATGACCCGGCCCGTGTCCCGCCAGAGCACAAGCGCCATGGCGATCACCGTGTTCCAGATCGATGGTTCGGAAAACGCCGAGATGACGATGACGAAGGGCAAAAACGGAATACCAAAAGCCACGTCGGCAAGCCGCATGAGCAAGGCATCGACCCAGCCTCCGAAATAGCCTGCAAGCAGGCCCACGATTGAGCCGATGAAGGCGACCATAAAGGCTGCCGTCAGGCCGACCAGCAAGGCGGACCGAGCGCCCCAGACAATTTGCGAGAAGATGTCTCGACCAAGGGATGTGGTGCCAAGGATATGGCCCTGCTCGCCCGGCAAAAGGTCTGAGGCCAGATCAAACTCTGCGGTGTAAAGGATCTCTGTCGGATCGTAGGGAGCAAGCAGAGGGGCGCAAAGGGCCGTTGCGATAAAGAGAGCGTAGATGATCAGGCCCGCGATAGCGAAAGGGTCGCCCGCAGGCAGCCTGATGGCGTCAAAAGCCCGACCGATCATGCCTCGGTTGTTCCTGACCGCGACCTCAGGCATGCGAAATCCTTGGATCGAGGAAGGTGTAAAGCAAATCGGCAATCAGGTTCATCGCGATCACAACGACTGCAATCATCAGGAAAGCCCCTTGGGCCAAAGGATAATCAGAGGCCGAAACCGCATTGACCAACTCGCGCCCCAGACCCGGCCAGGAAAACACGCTTTCGACAACAACATTGCCTTGCAACTGGTATCCGACCGCGATGGCGAATGAGGTCATAACGGGCAGCAGGGCATTGCGCGCGCCATGCCTGATGACGACGGCATAGGGCGAAAGTCCTTTGATCTTGGCCATTGTGACGAAGTCTTCCTTCATCACATCCAGCATGTTTGAGCGCATCAGCAACAGGGGTAGACCTTGCGAGTAGATCGCGAGTGTCATCATTGGCAGGAAGAGATGCGACAGGAAATTCGCGGAGGTGTAGAGCTCCCACCAGGTGTCGTAGCTTGTCCCGGCAGAGCGCGTGCCGCCCGCAGGGAACCATCCAAGCGAGAATGAAAAGATGGCAAGCAGCACCATCCCCAGCCAGAACTCGGGCATCGCGCGGGTTGCAAGGACGGCGGGCAGGGCGGCTGCTTCGGTTCTGGAGCCCCGCTTCCATGCCAGCCAGGCACCCGCCAGAATGCCAAATATGTAAGCAACGATCAGGGACGAGAAGGTGAGGATCAGGGTGTTCGGCAGCAAAAGCCAAATGCGGTCCGCGACTGGTGTGCGATACCGGAAGGAATACCCCAGCTCGCCCTGCAGCAGGTTGCCGAGATAGGTGAAGTACTGCTGCCAAAGCGGTTTGTCCAAACCGAATTGGCGGATCAGTGCTTCCTGCTGTTCAGCGGTAAATGTCGGGTCGATGTAAGCCGCCAGCGGATTGCCCGGCATCAGACGGAACATCAGGAAAAGGATCGTCACCACCGCCCAAAGGACCAGCGCCAATTGCAGCGTTCGGATAAGAAAGGGCTTGAGCGTGTTCATGACATATCCTCAGACACCACTTGTAGCTGTGGCGCAGGAAGGGAGGGAACTTTATTCGGGGAGTTGGCGCGGCGATCTGATCGCCGCGCCCTTGGGGTGGCTTAGTCGCCCAGCGTTTCGCTGACACCGTCGGGGTATGTCAGCTTTTCGCCAATCCCGCCGTAGCCGGCCTCTTCGAGGATGGATTTGGCAACATCGGTGCCTGCCGTGAACCCATCCACGACATCAGCTGCGTGCCAGTATTCAAGGGCAGGCGATACAACCGAATTTGAAGGAACCGCAAACTTCTTGAAGGCGGCGTTGACAATCAGGCGGCGGTCCACAGCGCTGGAAAGCGCGCGACGGAAGGCCGGATCATCAAACGGGGGGCGGCGCAGGTTGAAGGCAACGTAGCGGAACCCGATGTCCACTGTAGAGACGACTTCGAGGTCGCCATCCTGCTCGGCTGCGTCGATCAGAACCTGCGGATCACCCTGGAAGTCTGTCAGGAAGTTGATCTCACCAGACCGCAGCATACCGAGGGCAGCCTCTGCGTTTGGTACAAGCCGCAGAATGAAGCGTTCCGCTTTCGGAGCATTGAAATGATCGGCATTGGCTTCCAGAACGACTTCCTCATTCGGCAACCAGCGCACGAATTTATAGGCGCCTGACCCAATCGGTGTGTCCTCCTGATAGCTTTCTGCGTTCTCATCCTTGGTCGACAGATCGGTCAGGATCGGCTCCCAGACATGCTTTGGAATAATGTTGATCTTTGCGAGACTCGAGGTAAGGAAGGATGCGGACGGAGTCCCAAGCGTGAAGACAATCGTGTTGTCCCCTTCAACTGAAATTCCTGTCACGTTGCTGCCAAAGGGCGCGTACATCGGCGCCTCACCACCGGTTGTTGCTTGGTAGGAGAAGACCACGTCATCGGCGGTGACGGGTTGGCCATCATGAAAAGTCATCCCATCGCGCAAGGTAACGGCAATGGTCGTCTCATCACGCCATTCAAAACTCTCTGCAGCCCAAGGCTGGGGCAGGCCATCGGCACCGACGCGGAACAGGCGGTCATAGATCAACTCTGTCAGCCAATTGTCCGTCACACCCGAGATGTAAAGCGGGTTCACGGCAATCACGTTGTCAGAGCTGTTGACAATGATGTCTTTCTGATCGCCTGTCGGCGCGAGGTTGAGCCAGGTCCAGTAACTGCGGATGCCGATGCCGGACTGATCAACAACCGATCCGGGATCGAATGTCGTCTTGTCAAAGGCGAAAGCCTGCTGCGGGTGCACCAACATCATGTTTGGCTGATCGGCGGCCAGCATTTCCTGTGCCTTGATCACCAGCGCCTTCCGCGCTTCGGGATCGACGGTCACGCGCTGTTCCTCGACGATCTTGTCGTATTCAGGATTGTTGTACCCGATGAAGTTGTACCCCTTCTCCGCTGTTGAGGAGTGGAACAGGTTAAAGATGATCTCGTCGGGGTCGGAGCGTTCAGGACGACCTGTCATTTGCCAGGCGGTTACATCCCAGGTGTCGCGATTGTACCAAACAGCGTCAGCCATCTGTGACCAGGGCATGACGTTCACGTTCACGTCCAAACCCAGTTTGCGCCATTCCTGCGCAATCAGCTGGATGGCTTGAAACTCGGCTGGTTGAGCCGCCTGTGGGCGGGACAAAAGCTGGATCGTCCGGATGGGGTCCTGCGCCGTAGCGGCTGTCGCCCAAAGCGACGCCCCTATGGCCGCACTCGCAGCGATGTTGAGAAGGGTTTTCAAGGTCGTTCTCCCGTTGGTTGGGCCACATCAGCGACGTGTGGCCATTTCAAGACATGCGCGAAGAACCTGTCCTCTTCGCCAGAGTGGCTAGGCCACCCCATCTCCGCAAATTTCAGGGCCCTCTTCTGGAGTATACCTGTCATGCGCGATTTTGTTTTACTGAGTAAAACGTTTTTGCTATACTTCAATCAGTAAAACACATCGCCAGATTAAATCAAGACAGCAGAGGCCCGGGATGAGTGAAACCTCCACAATCGACACAGACTCGAAGAAGTCGTACCGGATTGATGCAGTCGCACGTGCGCTGCGCGTGCTTGAAGCGCTGGGAGACTCTCCAGGTATCGGGGTCACCGCGCTTGCAGAGAAGCTTGGCCTGACCAAATCCATCGTCTTTCGTCTTCTCCAGACCCTGGAGGAGGATGGCTATGTTCAGCGCGATGAGGAGCGGGCAATATTCTCTTTGGGGTACCGTGTCGCCCTCTTGGGAGAGCGTGTTGGGCGCGAAGGTGCGCTTCAGCAAGTCGCACGGCCCGTTATGGACGCGCTTCGGGATGAGACGGGTGAAAATGTAAACCTTGTTGTGCGCGAAGGAACGGCCTCTGTCGCCATTGCAACGCGCGAGGGCCTGCACAGCATACGACTTTTTGCGCAAACAGGCAGGCGTGGTCCATTACATGCAGGCGGCGCTTCCATGGTGCTGCTGGCCTACGCAGAGCCCAGCATCCGTGACCGGGTATTGGAAGGGCCCCTAGAACGCTTCAGTCCCCACACGATCACGGACCCTGAACGCTTGCGCGAAGCGCTGCTGCTGATCCGGTCGAATAGATACAATGTTGCGCTCAACGATCTGGACGATGGTGCTTTCTCCGTCGCGGCACCGATCCGAAATGCTTCGGGTGAGATCATTGCCGGCCTGTCTGTGGCCGGTGCATCTGTACGCCTCGATGAGGTGCGCCGCGCCAACTACATCGAAAAAGTTGTCGCTGCTGCAGAAGAGATTTCGGAGCGCCTGACCTTGGGCTAAGGGCCTGCCCGAATTTTAAGCATGATGTCTTGATGGTCGCTC
>CAYUSM010000004.1:0-19099 GCA_964447345.1 uncultured Sulfitobacter sp.
TTGGCCAGTTGCCCGACCATGGAGCCCACAGGGCCAGTCGCGGCTGCGACGGCCAGCGTTTCACCTTCTTTCGGACGCCCGTATTCGTTAAACCCCCACCAGCCGGTGAAGCCGGGCATACCAAGAACGCCAAGTGCTGTGGTCACCGGCGCTTGAGCGGGATCAAGTTTGCGGCACATGCGCGCGTCTGCCGTGCTGTGCGTGGCCCAGCCGAACATGCCAAAGACGTGGTCCCCTTCCTTGAAGTTGGGAGAGTTGGACGCGATGACCTGACCGACGCTGCCGCCTTCCATCTTGCCGCCAATCGGCACCGGCTGGGCGTAGGATTTCGCATCATCCATCCGACCGCGCATATAGGGATCAAGCGACATATGGCTGACCTCAACCAGAATTTCGCCCTCGCCCGGCGTGGGCATATCCGCCGTCTCCAGCCGGAAGTTGTCCTGCGTCGGTGCGCCGTCCGGACGGCTCGCCAGCACGATCTGTTGCATCTGGTTGGTCATGGTCTCTCTCCCTCTTCAAATCTGTTGATCCAAGAGTGACGTGGAGAAAGGGAATGGCAAGCCCTGATGCCGTGACGTTGCGTGCTGTCAGCCGCGTTGCGTGTTCGGAGCGGAGTGCTCTTGGCATCCGGGGCCGGGCGGCATAAAGAGCGCATCTGATCGCGGCAAAGGAGCCCTCACCATGGTTGGCAGCGCAAACCTTAACATCATGATCAAAGCCGCCCGCAAGGCAGGCCGTTCACTGGTCAAGGATTTCCGTGAGGTCGAGAACCTGCAGGTCTCCATGAAAGGGGCGGGGGATTTCGTCTCCAAGGCCGATCTGGCTGCTGAGAAGATCCTCAAGGAAGAGCTGATGGGCGCACGCCCCACCTACGGCTGGTTGGCCGAGGAAGGTGGCGGCGAAGACGGGCAGGACCCTACCCGGCGTTGGATCGTGGACCCGCTCGATGGCACCACGAATTTCCTGCACGGGCTGCCGCATTGGGCGGTCTCCATCGCGCTGGAACACAAAGGTCAAGTCGTGGCAGGTGTGATCTTTGACCCCTCCAAAGACGAGATGTTCTTTGCAGAAAAGGGTGCAGGGGCCTGGATGAACGAAGGTCGCTTGCGCGTCTCAGGACGTGCCAAGATGATCGAAAGCATCTACGCAACCGGTCTGCCCTTCGGCGGTCGCGCTGATCTGCCTGACACACTTCAGGAACTGGCGCGCTTGCTTCCAGTTTGCGCAGGCGTGCGCCGCTGGGGCTCCGCCGCGCTGGACATGGCCTATGTTGCCGCAGGCCGATACGACGGGTTCTGGGAGCGTCGGCTTAACGCATGGGACTTGGCGGCCGGTGTGGTGATCGTGCGCGAGGCGGGCGGGCTGGTTGAGCCGCTTGATCCAAAGGGCGACATCCTTGGGGACGGCAACGTCGTCTGCGCCAACGAGCCGCTGTTCTCTGGCTTTGCCAAGATTGTACGCGGCTAGTCCGCGTCCTTTCGGTCCGACGGGTGGTTGACCCCGTCGCTCCAGGGCACTGGCTCATGCTCCCAGGCATTCACCCCTTCGATACAGCCCAGGTTCACACCGCAGGTTGACGGGTCCGACCGGCGCTTGTGGTGCGTGTAGATGCCACAGGTCTTGCAAAAGTAATGCTGTGCCGTCCCGGTTCCCCACGTATAAAGCGTGAGGTTCTCTGCACCCTGCGTCACCTCAACCGACGTGGCCGTCGCGGTGACCGCCGCCGCCTGACGGCGCGCGCAGAATGAACAGGTACACCGCCCCGGATCAAGGCCGTTGGGCAGGTCAGCCGTCAACCGGACGGCCCCGCAATGGCAACTGGCTGTGATCTTCATCGGCGTCTCACTTTCGGGATGCGGGAGCTGTTGATCCTGGGATAGCTTGCTTCGGGATGTGGCGGATGGCCATCATTGCGCGCCCAGAAGTCCTTGCCACCCCGCCGCAGCCAGACCGGTACCGCAAGGATCAGACCGGCGACAAATCCGCCGAAATGCGCCCAATAGGCCACGCCGCCCTCATCCGGATTCGCTCCGATGCCGCCAATGAACTGCAAACCCAGCCAAAGGGCCAGCAGCAGCCAGGCGGGAATGGGGAAGATACGGAAAAAGACGATGAAGATGACCAGCACATCGACCTTTGCCTTGGGAAAGAGCAGCAGATACGCCCCCATTACCCCGGCAATTGCGCCAGAGGCGCCAACCATCGGCACGCGGGAGGATGGCTCGAACATGACCTGTGTCAGCCCGGCTGCCGCTCCCGCCAGCAGGTAGAAGATCAGGTAGCGCCAATGCCCCATCTCATCTTCAACATTGTCCCCGTAAATCCATAGAAACAGCATGTTACCGGCCAGATGCATCCAGCCGCCATGCAGGAACATCGACGTGAAAAGCCCCTCAAACCCATAGCCTGCGCCGATCCGCGCAGGCACCAGCGCATAGGCGTCATAAAACGAATAAAGCGCGCGCTCATCGTAAAGGATCGGCACGTAGCTGAGGAAGATCCCGATGTTTGCTGCCATCAGGATGTAGGTGACATATGGCACCCGGCCCGAGGGGTTATGATCGCGGATGGGAAACATAGGCGCACGCTGCTGGAATGCGCGCGGAGGGTCAAGAGGCGGAGACGGTCAACGCCTCAGCGCAGTTCAGGGTGAAGTTCATCCCGGACCTGCTCCGGCGTCCATCAGATTGCGGGAGAGGGCCCGGCGCAATGCCGGGCCGCCCGATAGCAATTCGACGGTCAGCTGGCCGCCCCAAGCAAGGCCGCGTTCCCGCCCGAGGCGGTGGTGTCCACACAGACGTGGCGCTCCGCGCGCACGCGGCCAGGGTCTGGCATGCCTGTGATCAAAGGCATGATCGGTCCTTTGCGTTTTGCCAGTGCCTGCTCAATCTGTCGGCCAGTGACGTCATCCCCCCACCAGATCACCCCGCCGTAATCCGGGCCGGAGGTCAGTTGCGCCGGATCGATCTGACCAACAGCTTTCAGCGCGACGCCGCCCAGCCCCTCGACAGATCGCGCTTGCGCTGCTGCGGCCTGTTCACCCGGACCCATGCACAGAAGGGCCGGACGGGGCAGGGTAGAAAGCCGGTTGGACTCCCCCGTTGGACCCGGCATGGAAAGTGTCTCGATCACCCTATGGGGTTGGTCTGGCAGGCTGGGCAAGGAGGCCTGCGCAGTGTTCCAACTGCCCTCCACGTGCTGGTGATCCGGGGCGCTGAAGCGAGGCAGATAGTTCGGCCCGCCCGCCTTCGGGCCTGTGCCAGACAATCCTTCACCACCAAAAGGCTGGCTTCCGACGATGGCCCCGATCTGATTGCGATTGATGTAGACATTTCCCGCCTCGATCCGTTCCGAGACATATTGCACCCGGTCGTCAATGCGGGTGTGCAGCCCGAACGTCAGCCCGTATCCGGTTGCATTGATTGCATCGATCACGGCGTCAAGTTCATGCGATTTGAACGTCGCCAGATGCAATACCGGCCCAAAGATCTCCCGCTCCAGATCGCCGATGCCACTGACCTTCAGGATTGTAGGGGCCACATAGGTCCCATGGGCCGGGCGCTTCAATTCGGCCATAACCCGACCTTCGGCGCGGGCTGCTTCAATATGATCCTGAATGCCCCTACGCGCGGCCTCATCGATGACGGGACCGACATCGGTGCTCAACTCCCAAGGATTTCCCAGCCGCAGGGCTTCCATCGCGCCGACCAACATCTTTGTCAGGTCTTCGGCAATGTCCTCCTGTACGTAAAGACAGCGCAGGGCGGAGCAACGTTGCCCCGCCGATTGAAACGCGCTTTCCACAATCGCCTGTACCGCCTGTTCCGGCAGGGCGGTACTGTCCACGATCATCGCGTTCAGCCCACCGGTCTCGGCAATCAGGGGGGTGCCGGGCGCGCAGTGTTCTGCCATGTTGGCGCGGATGCGCTGGGCGGTTGCGGTTGAACCTGTGAAGGCGACACCGCCAATGCGCGCATCCCCGGTCAGCGCCGCACCAATGTCGCCGCCTCCCGGCAGCAGTTGCAGCGCGCTGCGTGGCACACCGGCCTTGTGCAGGATCGAAACTGTGACAAAGGCGATCAGCGGCGTTTGTTCAGCCGGTTTGGCCAGCACCGCATTGCCTGCGGCCAGAGCCGCAGAAATCTGTCCCGAGAAGATCGCCATCGGAAAGTTCCAGGGCGAAATGCAGGTGAAGATGCCTGCGGGTGGCTCATCGGTCGCCTGAGCCGCGTAATAGCGGAGGAAATCAACGCCTTCACGCAGTTCGGCCACACAGTCTGGCATCCCTTTCCCTGCCTCGCGGGCCAGCAGGGCGAAGATTTCTCCGAAGTTGTCCTCCAGCATATCGGCGGCTTTCAACAAGACTTTGCGCCGTTCCGCCAATGGCACCGACCATGGGGCCGCATGATCCAGCGCTGTCGCCACATCTTGGAGGGATGCATTGCGCACCGTGCCGGGGGAGGTCTCCAAATCCGTAGGGTTGATCACTGCCACGGGCTCTTGCGGCTTTGCCTTACCTGCAAGCAGGGGCGCGGCTTGCCAGGTCTTTGTCTTGAAGGCGTCTCTCGCCTGGTCGATCTCCCTCAGCGTCGGTGTGTGGGTGAGATCAAACCCCCGGGCATTGGCACGTAGTGGTCGAAAGACGTCCGGACCCTTGGCGATGGTCAGATTGGTTTGTCCCAATTGCTCAAACGGATCAGCGGCCACCACCTCTGGCGGCACATCCTCGTCGACGATCTGATTGACGAAACTGGAGTTCGCCCCGTTTTCCAGCAAACGCCGTACCAGATAGGCCAGCAGATCACGGTGCGCGCCCACCGGCGCATAGATGCGGCACCGGGTGCCATGCTCCTTCATCACCAGCGTGTGCAGGGTCTCTCCCATACCGTGGAGCCGCTGGAATTCGTATGCCTCCTTGTCCTTCGCCATATGCAAAACCGCAGCGACCGTATGGGCATTGTGGGTGGCGAATTGCGGATAAATGCGATCCGTGAGGCCCAGCAGTTTGCGGGCATTGGAGATATAGCTGACGTCCGTCGCGGCCTTTTGCGTGAAGACGGGAAAGCCATCCACGCCTTCGACCTGTGCGCGCTTGATCTCGGTGTCCCAGTAGGCCCCTTTAACAAGGCGCACCATGATCTTGCGGTCATGCTGTTTGGCCATCTCATAAAGCGCGTCGATCACTGGCGCGGCGCGGGGTCCGAAGGCCTGCACGACAATGCCAAAGCCGTCCCATCCGGCGAGCGCGGGTTCGGACATCACCCGGTCAATGACGTCGAGGGAAAGGGAGAGACGGTCGGCTTCTTCAGCATCGACGTTGAGGCCCATGCCAGCGGATTTTGCAAGCAGACAAAGCGCGCGGAGGCGTGGGACGAGGTCGGTCATAACGGCCTCTTCTTGGGCAACCTCGTAGCGCGGATGCAGCGCTGAGAGCTTGACCGAGATGCCCGGGTTCTTGCGGATGTCGTCTTGGGTGCAGGCGGTGGCGATGGCGCTGATCGCACGGGAATAGCTCAGATGGTAGCGCTTGGCGTCGGCTTCCGTCCGCGCGGCCTCTCCCAACATGTCGTAACTGTACGTAAAGCCTTTCTTTTCCATGTGTGCTGCGCGTTGCATGGCAGAGGTGATGTCTTCTCCCAAGACGAATTGTCGGCCCATTTCCTTCATGGCGCGGCTGACTGCGGTGCGGATCACAGGCTCTCCCAACCGCTTGATCGCGGCGCGCAAATGGCGCACGGGGCCGGGCTGGTCATCGTCCAGCACGCGACCGGTGAGCATCAGCGCCCAGGTTGAGGCATTGACGAGCGATGACGTCGAATGTCCCAGATGCCGGTTCCAGTCTGACGGCGCGATCTTGTCCTCGATCAGCGCGTCGATGGTGTCGGCATCAGGGACGCGGAGCAGCGCCTCGGCCAGGCACATCAATGCGACGCCCTCATCCGTGGACAGGCCATATTCAGCAAGGAAGACTTCCATCAGCCCGGGGGCTGTGGTGCTGCGAATGTCGCGAACAAGTTTCGCAGCATTCTTGGAGATGTTCTGTCGCGCGTCAGCAGACAGATCAGCGGTCTTGATCAACTGGTCAAGCACACCGTCAGGCGCGGCATAGGTCCCCAGATCAATCTGGTGGCGCAGGGAATTTGGCGTATCAAGAGCCATGGTATCCTCCATCAGGCGTTTTGCAGAGTATATCCTATGATCAGAAGTCGTTCTGACTTATGATAGCTAAATTGGCGGTCAATTAGATCGCAAATAAGGAGTTTTGGGATGAAGAATGAAGAGTCCTCGATGGATCGCTTCGATCACGCGATTCTTTCAGTGCTGGCAGAGGATGGCCGGATCAGCATTACCGATCTGGCCAAGCGCATTGGTCTGTCCAAATCGCCCACGCAGGCACGGCTGCGCAGGCTTGAGGAAAATGGCGTGATCCTGGGCTACAGGGCGATGCTGGACCCGATCCGGCTGGGCCTCGATCACGTGGCCTTTGTTGAGGTGCGCCTGAACGACACGCGCGAAACGGCCCTGAGGGCTTTCAATGCGGCGGTCGCCCGCGTGCCGGAGATCGAACAGGCGCATATGATCGCCAGCCACTTTGACTATCTGCTGAAGGTGCGCACCCGCGACATGACCGCCTATCGCCGGTTCTTGGGAGAGACGATCTCCTCCCTGCCGCATGTCTCGAACACCTCGACCTATGTGGCCATGGAAGCGGTCAAGGAAGTGATGCTGGCCGAAGGGGCTTGACCAACGCGGTGGCTGCGCCATCCTACCAGCCATGCGTATTCTGTTCCCCGCTCTTGTCGTTTGTGGTTTTGCTTTTGGGGTGGCCGCACATGCCGCATGCCCGCCTGCACCGGACATCCGTTCAGAGCTTCTGAACCTGATCACCAAGGCACAAGGCGCCGATAACTTCAGTGATGGCAGGCGCGTTTCAAATCAGATGTGGGAGGTCTGGCTGCGTGCGCCCGACGAGGTTGCGCAGGTGGCGCTGGACGCAGGCATGCGCCGGCGCGAGGTGGGAGACTTCGCAGGGGCACTCAAGGAGTTCGACCGGTTGGCTGAGTATTGTCCGACGTATGCCGAAGGCTTTAACCAGCGCGCCTTTGTCAACTTTCTGCGAGGCGACTTCGATACGGCGCTGACGGACCTCGATATTGCTCTTGAGCTGCAACCCTTCCACATCGCCGCGCAATCCGGTCGCGCACTGACCCTGATGAACCTCGGCCGCATGGAAGAGGCGCGGGCACAGTTGCTCAAAGCCGTTGACCTCAACCCGTGGCTGTCGGAACGCGCGCTGCTCGCAGATGGCGCGCCGCTTGGGTTACCGGGCGAAGAGCTTTAGCACCGACTTGGGTTAATCCGCCCATTTACACTGCAACCGGCTTCGGATTAGGTGCAGGCCAAGCGGGCGTGATGGAATGGTAGACATACCGGACTTAAAATCCGTTGGGGCGTAGCCCCGTGTGGGTTCGAGTCCCACCGCCCGCACCATTGATTTATGATCTACAAGCCGAGTACTTGCGGCGGTCCGAACGACTTATCTGATCGATGGGCGATGAGCCGCAAACATAATTCGCTTCGCGTTCAATTGTCTGATGGCAAGGCACCGACCAGCCGGGCAGTGCTAAGCCGCTGAAATGAAAAAGCCCCCCACCAGCGGTGGGAGGCTTTTGATTAGCAGTTCCAGGGATTTAGTGGGCGACGTCGAAGCGGTCTGCGTCCATCACCTTGGTCCATGCCTTGACGAAGTCCGTCACGAACTTCTCGCCCGCGTCATCGGCGCCATAGACTTCGGACAACGCCCGAAGCTGGCTGTTGGACCCAAAGATCAGGTCTGCGCGCGTGCCTGTGCGCACTGGCTTGCCGCTTTGACGGTCGGTCGCTTCGAAGACTTCGTCGCTGTCATCCATCGGCTTCCAGACCACGTCCATGTCAAGAATGGTCTTGAAGAAGTCGTTGCTCAGCGTCTCGGGGGTGTCGGTGAAGACCCCGTGCTTGCGACCGCCATGGTTCGCACCAAGCACCCGCAAGCCGCCGATCAGAACTGTCATTTCTGGCGCAGTCAGCGTCAGCAGCTGTGCACGGTCGACCAGCAGCTTTTCGGTTGGCACGGCATAGTCCACGGCAAGGTAGTTGCGGAAACCGTCCGCCATGGGCTCCAGCACTTCGAAGCTCTCGGCGTCCGTCTGCTCTTCCGTGGCGTCCATACGTCCCGGAGTGAAGGGCACTGTGACATCATGACCGCCGTCTGTCGCGGCCTTCTCGACAGCCGCACAGCCTGCCAGAACGATCAGATCTGCTAGCGATACCTTCTTGCCGCCGGAGGCGTTTGCATTGAAGTCGGTCTGGATGCCTTCGAGCGCTTCGAGCACCTTGGCGAGTTTCGCCGGTTCGTTGACTTCCCAATCCTTCTGGGGTGCCAGACGGATGCGCGCGCCATTGGCGCCACCGCGATGGTCGGAGCCACGGTATGTTGAGGCTGACGCCCAGGCAACGGAGACCAGATCAGAAACGGAAAGCCCTGTGCCGAGAATTTTTCCTTTGAGGCTGGCCAGATCTGCACCGTCCACCAGCGGGTGATCCGGTGACGGGATCGGGTCCTGCCAGATCAGATCTTCAGCTGGGACTTCCTTGCCCAGGTACCGTGCCTTGGGGCCCATGTCGCGGTGTGTCAGCTTGAACCATGCGCGTGCATAGGCATCCGCAAACTCTTCGGGGTTCTCAAGGAAATGCTTGGAAATCTTGAGGTATTCGGGATCAGTGCGCATGGCCATGTCAGCCGTGGTCATCATCGGCTGGTACTTTTTCTCGCCCGTTTCAGGGTCTGGTACCGTGTTGGCCAAATTGTCGCCAACGGGCTTCCACTGGTTGGCCCCAGCAGGCGACTTCGTCAGTTCCCATTCTGTGCCCAAGAGCGTTTCGAAGTAGGACATGTCCCACTTGATCGGGGTAGGGGTCCAAGCGCCTTCGATGCCTGAGGTCGTGGTGTGCACACCCATGCCGCTTTCAAACTTGTTGGTCCAGCCAAGGCCCATCTCCTCGATGGAAGCACCTTCGGGCTCTGCCCCTACAAGCTCCGGGTCACCCGCACCATGGGCCTTGCCGAAGGTGTGACCACCGGCGGTCAGGGCCACAGTTTCGTAATCGTTCATCGCCATTCGGGCGAAGGTGTCGCGGATGTCATTGGCCGAGGCCTGCGGGTCGGGGTGTCCGTCCGGACCTTCTGGGTTCACATAGATCAGACCCATCTGGACAGCTGCCAGCGGGTTTTCCAGCTCCCGCTCGCCGGAGTAGCGGCTATGGGGTTTGTCCGATGTGGCAAGCCACTCTTCTTCTGTCCCCCAGTAGATGTCTTCCTCGGGTTCCCAGATGTCCGCGCGGCCACCGGCAAAACCGAAGGTTTTGAAACCCATGGTCTCCATCGCCACGTTGCCAGTCAGCACCAAAAGGTCCGCCCAGCTGATTTGCTTGCCGTACTTCTGCTTGATCGGCCAGAGCAGGCGGCGCGCCTTGTCGAGGTTGCCGTTGTCCGGCCAAGAGTTCAGAGGCGCAAATCGCTGCGAGCCCGAACCTGCACCGCCACGACCATCACCCGTGCGATAGGTGCCCGCCGCATGCCAGGCCATACGCACGAAAAAGGGGCCGTAGTGACCGTAATCTGCAGGCCACCAGGGCTGCGAATCCGTCATCAGATCGGCGAGGTCTTTCTTGAGCGCGTCCAGGTCCAGTTTCTTGAACTCTTCACCGTAGTCAAAATCTTCGCCCATCGGATCGCCCAGCGGTGTATTCTGATGCAGAATCTTAAGGTTAAGCTGGTTCGGCCACCAGTCCTTGTTGGTGCGCGCATCGTGGGTAACGTGCTTGGTGCTGCCGTGCATGACGGGGCACTTGCCGCCCTTTTCATAGTCGTTGCCGTCCATGTGATCTCTCCCGATTTTGGTGAATTTGGAATCGTTATAACAAAGCACTTCGGTAGTTTTAAGTTGGATTTGCTGATTGTTGTGATAACTTTTTCTTATGGCGAACTTCACCATAAAGCAGCTGAGGTACTTCGAGGCATTGGCACTGCATCAGCACTTTGGCCGGGCTGCGGAAGCAAGTGCCATTTCTCAGCCTGCCTTGTCGGTTCAGATCAAGGAGTTGGAGGTCACGCTGGGTACACAGCTCTTTGAACGCACGGCCCGGCAGGTGCGCCTTACCGCCTTTGGAGAGGCCTTTGCAGAACGCGTGCGCGAAATACTGCGCAGCGTTGATGATCTGGATGACTTCGCCCGAGCCGCAAAGGGGCAGCTGACCGGCCGCTTCCGGATCGGGATCATTCCAACCATCGCGCCTTATCTTTTGCCCCAGTTGATCAGCAGCCTTGGCCGTTCCCATCCGGGGCTTGATCTGCATGTGCGCGAAACGCTCACCCCCCGCCTGGTACAAGAGTTGCTGCAAGGTCAGCTTGATGCGGCCATCGTGGCCTTGCCAGTCTCTGAGCCCGTGTTCACAGAGACCCCATTGTTCAGCGAAAATTTCGTGTTGGTGCGGCCTGAGGCTGAGGCGGGCAAGCCTGTTCCCAAGGGAGAGGACCTGCGCGACATGCGTTTGCTTCTGCTGGAAGAGGGACATTGCTTTCGAGATCAAACGCTTGCTTTCTGCAACGCAACTTCGGCGGTGCCCAGGGACGGGTTGGACGGCAGTTCGCTTTCAACACTGGTGCAAATGGTCGGGTCCGGTATCGGGGTGACGATGATCCCCGAAATGGCGGTTGATGTTGAAACACGTTCGGCGCGGGTATGTTGCACGCCATTGGCGGATCCACAGCCGGGCCGGACCATTGGCATGATCTGGCGAAAATCGAGCCCGCTGACCCAAGCCTTTACCGAGATTGCTTCGGTGGTGCGCGACGCCGCACAGTTACAGCGCGCCAGCCTGTCGATTACCCGTTAATCTGGTTGAAAGACCTGCCCGACTAAAAGCGCGCAGCAGGTCCATCTGGGACCTGCGCAGTGCCAGGGAAGTTCGATGTCGTCAGCTCAGAGTATGGCGAGACGGGTTCATCCGTTTCAAAGTCTGTTTTTCAAATGCCTGATCATGATTGCCTCTTGCATGCTTTTCATCGCAACAGCTTTTGAGTGGCGCACATCTCAAGGCGTTCGTTCGGCGGTTGAACAGGGCGTCGCATCGCAGGCTGAGACCACGACGGCGCTGCTCGCGGAGCAGCTTGAAGACCCCGTGCAGCTTGAGAATTCTGGAGAGATTCGCGCAGTTTTGTCGACTTTCAGAGCAACCGCGGGAGACGCGGCGCGGGGCTTGGCGGTGTTCAACCGCGAGACGGAACGGATCGCCAGCCAAGCGTTTGAGCCGTCCGAACCCCGTTCCGATGTCATCGCATCCCTTGCGGCACAGGCAATCCAATCAGGTGCTGCTCATTGGTCTGAAGATGGTACATTCTTTGCAGTACCCATCCTGACCGGTCAGACGGCGGAAGTATCTGGTGCGATCGTCTCGGCATGGTCCGCCGAGCCCGCTCTGGCGAGGCTTCAAGGGGGACGAGTTGATACCCTTGCAATTGGTGCTTTCGCGTTCTTGATCGGGCTGACTGCAATCGCCTTTGTCCTGAGGAGACTTGTATCGGGGCCATTGGCACGGCTTGCAAAATCCACGGCGAAGATTGCAACCGAAGAAGGTGATTTCTCGATCCCCTTCAGAAGCCGAAACGACGAGGTGGGCCATTTTGCGCGCAAGCTGGACGATTTCCGCAAAGAGCTTTCGTTCGCCAGGGAAATGCAGGTGCAAGCCGCCTTCAAAGGTGCCGCTTTCGAAAGTTCCTCTGCGGCAATGATGGTGGTGGACGATGGCCTTAATGTTACGTCTGCCAACGCAGCATGTGCGGCCTTGATTGAAAGCCTGATGCCTGAGCTGGCTGAGCATTGGCCGGGGGTGTCGGTGGAGAAACTGACGAGGACGAACCTCGGTAACCTGCTGCAAATCAAGCCTCTGTTGGAAGCTAAATCACAGGCAGGACAAACCGAAGAAGCCGTTAGCGACCATGCTTCACTGACACTTGGTGTTGGTGATCGGCTGATACGTTTGAAGGTAAACCAGGCGCGTGATGCCGAGGGAGCCATTTTCGGATGCGTGGTCGAGTGGTCCGACAGGACCGAGGCCTTGCACAACGCAGCTCTGATCAAAGCGATCAACCATGGTCAGTTGAGTTTGGAGTTCGGCCCTGAGGGCAGATTGCGGGGCACCAACGAAACACTGCGCACCGTGATGCAAGGTGACAGTAAACATCTGACCCATGCCACGCTTGCAGCAGTCTTTGCTGGAAATTCGAAAGAAGATCCGGAGGGTGTGAAGTTTCAAGAGCAGGTGCTCGTAGGCGATATCAAACAGGGCCGGTTCAAAGCGCAACTGCAGGATGAGGGACCAGAGTACTTCCTTGAGGGCGGATTTTCGGTTTTGAAGGATGACGATGGCCAGATAGACAGGGTCATTTTTCTGGGCACCGATGTCACCGAAAACGAAGAAATGGTACGCGCTGCGGAAATCGAACGCCTGCGTCTGTCAAAAGAGCAGACCGGGGTTGTCGAGTTGCTGGGACGTGCGATGAAAAAGCTTGCGGATGGTGATCTGCAGGCCGACATCGCGGAGGATGTCCCCAGCTCTTATGAGCAGCTGAAGTCGGATTTCAACGCGACGATCAGCTCCCTTCGGCAAGCGATCACAGCGGTCATTCACAATTCGGACTCCATCCGCAACGAAACTGTTGAGATCACCTCGGCTGCGGATGATCTTTCGCGACGGACGGAAAAACAGGCAGCCACCCTTGAGGAGACCGCAGCCGCGCTGGATGAACTGACGGTTTCTGTGCGCTCGGCCGCCGAGGGGGCCGATGATGCGTCCAAAATGTCCGCAGATGCTCAGAAAAACGCGGAACAAGGTGGGGAAGTCGCGCGTAAGGCCGTGGCGGCGATGGATGGGATCAAAACCTCCTCTCAGGAAATTTCAAAGATCACCAGCGTCATTGACGACATTGCTTTCCAAACCAACCTGTTGGCATTGAATGCAGGGGTCGAAGCGGCGCGGGCAGGTGAGGCAGGACGCGGTTTCGCGGTTGTCGCCACTGAGGTACGTGCACTGGCACAGCGTTCTTCTGACGCGGCCAGAGAAATCAATGCGCTTATCAGCTCGAGTGGAGAACAGGTCCAGCAAGGCGTTGACCTGGTGGATGAAACCGGCAGCGCGCTCGCCTCCATCGTGAAATCGGTCTCGGAGATTTCGAATCGGGTCTCCAACATCGCAACATCCGCGCGCGAACAATCGAGCGGATTGGCCGAGATCAATACAGCCGTGAATGAGCTGGACCACGTCACCCAGCAGAACGCCGCGATGTTCGAGGAGACCACCGCAGCCAGTCATGCGTTGACATCGGAAGCTGATGCGCTCGCCAATGTGGTCGCGCGTTTCAAGCTGGATGGGGTCCAGATAGGAAAGCAGTCCACTGAAACGGTTGACACGAAGCCCGATGACCGCACCCCGTCCCCGCAGCCAGCGCCGCTTCCACCCAAAGGCAATGTCGCGATAGCAATGATCGATGAACCAGAGGCAGACGGGTGGGAGGAGTTTTAGCCTCCAAGACTGGCTGACCGCAGCCGTGCCTCGGATTGGAGCCTTGTCTTTAGTCCCGCGTCCCCGCAAATCGTTCGGCCCAAGCATCGCGATCTTCATCGCTGATCTTTGCGAAAAGCACTTCCGGCACTTCGAATGCATGCCCAGGCGCGAGAAGTCCCAGCGCGGCCTGAACATCGTCTGGCCAAGGGGCGTCAGTGACCTTCATGGCCTCAAGCATGCGTTGACTTGCCGTCGGGATGAAGGGGGATGACAGGGTGGCGTAAAAGGGGATGAGGTTGAGCGCCAGACGCACTTGTGCTGCAGCCTTGTCCGGGTCTGTCTTGAATGTGGTCCAAGGCGCTTCGGCCTGAAGGTATTCGTTGCCCGCTGCCCATATCGCGCGCAGCTCCTGCGCTGCCTTGCGCACTTCGATGGCATCCATCTGGGCCTGATACCGTGCAACCCGCGTAGTCAGATCGGCAATGAGAGCCTCTTCGGCGGGTCCGTATTCACCGCCTTCCGGGACCGCCTCACCAAATTTGGAACGGCAAAACTTGGTAATGCGGCTGACAAAATTCCCCAACACATCTGCCAGGTCCTTGTTCACGGCGGACTGGAAGTAGTCCCACGTGAACTCTGTATCAGACGTTTCGGGCACATTGCTGAGAAGCCACCAACGCCAATAGTCAGCGGGCAGTATTTCCAGCGCCTGGTCCATGAACACGCCGCGCCCGCGCGATGTAGAGAACTGGCCGCCATCATAGTTCAGGTAGTTAAATGACTTAATGAAATCCACCAGCTTCCAGGGCTCGCCCGATCCCATGATCGTCGCCGGAAAGCTGAGTGTGTGGAAGGGCACGTTGTCCTTGCCCATGAACTGTGTGTACCAGACATCATCCGCACCCTTATCAGTGCGCCACCAACGCTCCCAGTCAGTCCCCTTGCCCGCATCAACCCATTCCTGAGCCGAGGCGATGTACTCAATGGGCGCGTCGAACCAGACATAGAAGACCTTGCCCTCCATTCCCGGCCAGTCTTGATCACCACGTTTGACGGGCACCCCCCAGTCCAGATCGCGGGTGATCCCCCGGTCTTGCAGTCCATCGCCATCATGTAACCACTTTTTGGCAATCGATGTGGTTAGCACCGGCCAGTCAGTTTTGGAGTCGATCCATGCGTCGAGCTTGTCTTTCATTGCGCTTTGGCGCAGGAACAGATGTTTTGTGTCGCGCATCTCAAGATCGGTGGAGCCTGAGATGGTGCTGCGAGGATTGATCAGATCAACAGGGTCAAGTTGTTTGGTGCAATTGTCGCATTGATCGCCGCGTGCGGAGTCAAAGCCGCAATTGGGACAGGTGCCTTCAATATAGCGGTCCGGCAGGAACCGGCCGTCGGCATTGGAATAGACCTGCTTTTCAGTCACTTCCTCGATCAGGCCCTGATCGGCCAGAACCCCTGCAAAGTGCTGGGTCAGTTTGTGGTTCTGAACTGATGACGAGCGGCCGAAATGATCGAACGACAGGCCGAAACCATCAGCAATCTCTGCCTGCACGGCGTGCATTTCGGCGCAATACTCATCGACTGGCTGCCCCGCTTTGGCCGCTGCCAGTTCGGCGGGCGTGCCATGCTCATCTGTGGCGCAGAGAAACATGACCTCATGCCCGCGCGCACGCAGATAGCGTGCATAAAGATCGGCAGGCAACTGGCTGCCAACAAGGTTGCCCAGATGCTTGACGCCATTGATGTATGGAATGGCGGATGTGATCAGGTGGCGGGCCATGGGTGGTTCCTTTGCGGGCGGGCTGAGCGCTTCACATAAACCGCTGCGCGCGCAGGATCAATTGCTATGCAGAATGCGGCACTCAGCGCGATTTGTCGTCGCGATCCTTGCGCAGCAGACGACCAATGGTGAAGGACGTTCTTGGCGCGTAGACGTATGGGGTGCGGACCGACTTCGTCGGTCGGGCGCGCATGCGCTGAAGGCCAAAGACAACCAGCACCGCGTGCCCTGCGGAGATCATCAGGAAGAGCGCGGAAGGCCCAAAACTCTCGATCAGGACCGAGGCCGCGTAAGGTGCAAAGATCGCGCCGGTCGCAAACCAGAACATGAGCGCGGCGGACAGCTCGACGCGTTCGTCGCTGCTGGCGAAGTCATGGGCGTGGGCCGCAGCGACTGAATAGATTGGAAAGGTTGTGAGGCCAAAAAGACCTGCGGTCAGGAAGATGCCCGTTGTCCCCAAGCCGTTTGCCATCACGGTCACACCACAGCTGCCCATGGCGGCAACGGAAAGCCAGATCAGCACCCAGCGGCGGTCGTACTTGTCCGCAAGCCAGCCCACAGGGAACTGTGCAATCGCGCCGCCCAAAACGAAGGCGGAGAGGAAATAGGCAATCTGGCCCGGGGTCAGGCCCACTTCCTGGCCGTAAATCGGGCCGACCATGCGAAAAGACGCGCTGGAAAGTGCTGCGACCACCACTGCAGCGGCGGCCAAGGGGGAGCGGTCGAACGCCAGGCGCGGCTTCAACCGGGGGGAGGCCGGTGTCTCTGGCTGTTTGATCGTCGTGAGCGTCAGTGGCAGCAGGGCCGCACAGCACCCAATCGCGAGGATGTTGTAAGACACATAGGAAGCGGGCGCGAGGATCCCCACAAGCATCTGCGCGCCCAAGCTGCCAGTCATGTCAACCACGCGGTAAATGCCCATTGCCCGACCGCGGGTTTCATTCGTGACTTTGGCTTGCAGCCAGGCCTCGATCACGGTGTAGCAGCCTGCCACGCAAAGGCCTGAAGCCACCCGCATCACGGCCCAGGCATAGGGGTCAACAACCACCATATGCGCCATCAGACCAATTGCGCCCGTTGCCGTAAACGCGGCGAATGCGCGGCTGTGACCAACTGACCCCATCAGACGCGGGGCCCACCAGCAGCCTATGAAGAAGCCCAGAAAATGCGCTGACCCCAGCATACCGATTTCCTGCCGGGTGAAGCCCAACGCGGTGCCCGAGAGCACGTCGATGGGTCCCACACCACCCGAGGACAGCTGCAGCAAGATGACTGATAGAAAGAGGGCGGCGAAAGAGATCAGCAGGCGCATATGCGCTCTTAGGCAGCTTTGCCCGCATTGCCCAAGCGGAAAGTCGACAAATCCACGTCGTTTTCCGCGAAGCCGGGCAGTTTCTTCATGTTTTCATGCTGATGTCCCGCCAGATTTCCGGCTTGCGGCCCTTTTCAGGGTGCTTAGGGTGGCGGCAAAGATGAGGTGATCCATGAAGATGAACAAACTCGGCGGCAGTGATCTGAAGGTGTCAGAGCTCTGTCTCGGCTCCATGACATGGGGCACGCAGAACAGCGCGGAAGAGGCGCATGCGCAGATCGACCGCGCGCTGGCGGCAGGTATCAATTTCATCGACACCGCAGAGATGTATCCCGTCAATCCTGTAAGCGCTGAAACGACAGGCCGGACAGAGCGGATCATCGGATTGTGGTTTGAACGTACAGGTCGACGCGAAGATGTCATTCTGGCAACCAAGCATTCAGGGGCGGGCATGATGCACGTTCGCGAGGGGGCCCCTATTTCATCCAAGACAATTCGCGAAACGGTAGAAGGATCGCTACGCCGCCTCAAGACGGACTACATCGACCTTTATCAGTTTCATTGGCCCAATCGCGGCAGCTACATGTTCCGCCAAAACTGGACCTTTGATCCCTCAGATCAGAAACGCGCTGACACGATTGGCCATATGGATGATGCAATGGGTGCGCTGAAAGATGAGGTCAAGCGCGGGACCATTCGCCATTTCGGGCTGAGCAACGAAAGCGCCTGGGGCATGGCGCAATGGTCGGAGGCGGCACAGCGCAACGGCGGGCCGCGCCCGATTTCCGTACAGAACGAATATTCGCTTATGTGCCGGATGGCAGACACGGATGTGGCCGAAGCATGTATCAATGAACGCATTGATATGTTTGCGTTTTCGCCTTTGGCTACGGGCCTGTTGACCGGGAAGTATCAGGGCGGGGCAGTGCCGGAGGGGTCACGGTTGACGCTGAATGCGGACCTTGGTGGACGCAAGACGAAACGGGCCTTTGAGGCGGTGGATGCCTATCTAAAAGTGGCCAAGGACTATGATTTGGACCCGACCCAAATGGCGCTCGCCTGGGCCTGCCAGCGATCTTTTATGGGATCGGTGATCTTTGGCGCAACCAAGATGGATCAGCTTGAGACGGCGATTGGGGCTGCCGATCTAAAGCTGTCCAAGGAGGTGCTGACAGCGCTCGACAAGGTCAATGAGGCGCATCCGTTGCCTTTCTAGGATCGAAGGTTCCGCCTGGCCGCCTTGAAGGCCAAGTCAACTGAATGGGCCATGTCGCGGGCCTTGAACCCATGTCGTTTTCGGCGCGGCGTTTTTGAGAATCCTGACGCATGGTTCGCCAAAACGAATACCAATAGGGAGCACCCCATGCCACTTTCCATGAACCGAGAGGTCTTCATCACCTGTGCCGTGACGGGTTCCGGCTCCACCCAGGATCGCTCGCCCCACGTACCGCGCTCTCCTGAGCAGATAGCACAGAGCGCCATTGCAGCAGCCAAGGCCGGTGCGGCCGTTGTGCATTGCCATGTGCGCGACCCGGAAACAGGCACGCCGAGCCGTGACCTTGCGCTCTACCGCGAAGTGACTGACCGCATTCGGGACAGCGATACGGATGTGGTGCTGAACCTGACCGCAGGGATGGGCGGAGACATCATTTTCGGCGATGTGGAAAGCCCGTTCCCGGTGACGGATGGAACTGACATGATTGGTGCGACTGAGCGGGTCGCGCATGTTGCTGAATGTCTGCCGGAGATCTGCACGCTTGACTGTGGCACGATGAACTTCGCCGAGGCAGACTATGTGATGACCAACACGCCCGGCATGCTGACGGCCATGGGCGGCATGATGACGAAGCTTGGTGTAAAGCCTGAGATCGAAGCCTTTGACACGGGGCATTTGTGGTATGCCAAGCAACTGGTAAGTGATGGCGTGCTGGAGGCTCCGGCATTGGTGCAACTTTGTATGGGCGTACCTTGGGGCGCGCCGGATGACCTGAACACATTCATGGCAATGGTCAACAACGTGCCGTCTGACTGGACATTCTCTGCCTTCGGACTGGGGCGCAATCAGATGGCCTATGTCGCTGCCGCTGTTTTGGCGGGTGGCAATGTGCGTGTCGGGTTGGAAGACAACCTTTGGCTTGAAAAAGGCGTGAAGGCCGAGAACTGGCAATTGGTAGAGCGTGCCGGAACCATCATTGAAAACATGGGCGCGCGGGTGATTGGCCCGGCTGAGGTGCGTGAGAAACTGGGGTTGGCCAAGCGGGCACCCAAGTGACCAAAGCCGCGACGAACCGGATTTCGGAGAGACACCCTTGGCTGTCCTTGGGTCGTTTGCGAGTTCTTGACCGTGGTGTTCTGACAGTCTGTTTGGCTTTGTTGCTCGGCGGCTGCGCTACTGACGTTGT
>CAYUSM010000004.1:19199-51123 GCA_964447345.1 uncultured Sulfitobacter sp.
TTTCGGACTGCAGCCGTAGGAGATGCCGACGGGCGCTGGGCTGCAATCCTGAACCGGGACCGCACAGGCGGCGCTGATCGGCTCAGGGCGGCCCGTGAGGTTCTCGACTTCAACGGTTGGGATGTCTCGCAACTGCAAGACGTAGCTGGGTGAGGCCGATCATGCGGCGGGGCGGATGCGGCATTGAAAACAGTTGTTGCTGGCGCTGCGCACGTCCACGAAGGCAATCATCGGATCGTCTAGCAGGTCGCGGGCGTATTCGGCGATCTGCGCTGTGGGGACGACCTGACCACTGCCATAAACGATGCGTTCGTCCGCGCTGTACCCCCGGACAAGATAGCTGGGCGCGCGCAGGATCGCTGGCGTGTCAGAAGTCGGCTCTGCCGCTGGACAATCGTCCGCACAAAGGAAGATGGGTCCGGTTTCGGCATAGGGGTTCTTTGTCTCAAACGGTCGGTAGGCCAGGATCAGAAAATCGCGGTCTGGTGGTGTTTGTCCCAGGCAATGGCGACAGGGCCAGCCATCGTTGCCCGCCGGGCGCTTTTCGATGGGATGGTCATAGGCGTCGCGCATGCTCTGGCGCAGCGCGGCGACAGTTTCGGTTGGGAGACCGTGAAAGCGGATGTCCATGCGATGTGTTCCTTTCTGGAATGCCTCTGAATTGAAGATGGAAAATGGGGTGGCGTGGTGCGACCCGGAACATGCGGGAAAGAAAGAGATGGCAAGAATTGCGGCGATCATTGGCGGTGGGGTGATTGGAGGCGGCTGGGCTGCGCGATTTGCGCTGAATGGCTGGGAGGTACGGGTTTACGACCCCGATCCGGAGGCCGAGCGCAAAATCGGTGAGGTCATGTCGAACGCGCGCCGATCTTTGCCCGGGCTGACGGATGTTGCTTTGCCCAATGAAGGGCAAGTGCGTTTCTCTGGCTCCATCGCGGAGGCTGTGAAGGGTGCTGAGTGGATACAGGAGAGCGTGCCCGAGCGGTTGGAAATAAAGCACGCGACATTTGCGGAGGTGCAGGCCGCCTGCGCAGAGGACGCAGTGATCGGCTCTTCCACAAGCGGCTTCAAGCCAAGCGAGTTGCAGCAGGGCGCGTCGCGGCCCGGTCAGATCATAGTCGCGCATCCGTTCAACCCCGTGTACCTGCTGCCATTGGTGGAACTGGTTCCGGGAGAGGCGGGGGATGCGGCGCTGATAGAGCGCGCGAAAGCGGTGCTCTCTTCGTTGGGAATGCATGCCTTGCATTTGAAAAAGGAGATCGACGCGCATGTGGCTGACCGGTTCCTGGAGGCGGTCTGGCGCGAAGCGCTTTGGCTTGTGAAAGACGGGATCGCCACGACCGAGGAGATCGACAATGCGATCCGTTACGGCTTTGGCATTCGCTGGGCGCAGATGGGGTTGTTTGAAACTTACCGTGTGGCCGGGGGCGAGGCAGGTATGAAGCATTTCATGGCGCAGTTTGGTCCAGCGCTGAAATGGCCCTGGACCAAACTGATGGATGTGCCGGAGTTTACCGACGAGCTTGTCGACCTGATCGCGGGTCAATCGGATGAGCAGTCAGGGGCTTACTCCATCCGGGAGTTGGAGCGGATCAGAGACAACAACCTCGTGACCATGATGCGGGGGCTGAAAGCCCAGGATTGGGGCGCGGGCGCGCTTCTGAACGCGCAAGAACTTGAAATGCGCGCAGGCACCGAACTGGGTGCGCGGGCCTCTGAGTTGCCTGCTGATGTACCGGTGATGACAGCCCGGCGTACCGTGCCGCTCGATTGGACAGACTACAACGGGCACATGACCGAAAGCCGGTACCTGCATGCCTTTGCCGACGCGACGGACCGTTTCATGGAGATCATCGGCTGTGACGCGGAGTACATCCGGTCGGGTGGCAGTTACTTCACCGCAGAGACGCATATCCGGCATCTGGATGAGGTGCACGCTGGCGCAGTGATCGAGATCACGACGCAGGTGATCCTAGGCGAAGGCAAGAAGATGCATCTTTGGCACGAGATGCGCGAGGGAGACCGGCTCTTGGCAACGGGCGAGCATTTCTTGCTGCACGTATCCTTGGAGACCCGCAAACCGGCTCCACCATCTGAGGAGATCGAGGCCGCTTTGGTGCGTTTCGCCAAAGGTCATGCTGCCCTGGCTCGGCCTGATGGATTGGGGCGTGCTATTGGTGGTCCGCGGTGAAGCGGGTTTTGGTCACCGCCGGTGCCTCGGGCATTGGGCGTGCCATGGGAGAGGCATTTGACAAGGCCGGTTTTGACGTCTGGGTCACGGACGTGGACAAAACGGCTTTGAAGGCGTGTCCAGCGGGTTGGCAGGTGTTTGAGGCAGACGTGGCCGATGAGACAGCGATGGCCGGTGTCTTTGCCAAGTTGGACAGGCTTGATGTTCTGTGTGCAAACGCGGGGGTGGCGGGGCCCACGGCCCGCATCGAAGACATTGAACTCAGCGATTGGCGCGCTTGCGTCAGCGTCAATCTGGAAGGGGCATTCCTGGCAGCAAAACATGCGGCACCGATGATGAAAGAAGCGGGCACCGGGTCCATTGTTTTAACCTCATCGACAGCCGGTCTTTTTGGCTATCCAAACCGTGCGCCTTATGCAGCGGCAAAATGGGCGGTCATTGGCTTGATGAAGACGCTCGCCATGGAGTTGGGACCTTACGGGGTGCGCGCAAATGCCATTTGCCCGGGCGCTGTGGAAGGGCCGCGCATGGAAGGCGTTCTGGCGCGGGAGGCTGCGGCAAAGGGCATGACCCGGGATCAGGTGTATGCCGGTTATGCATCAGGAACGTCGATGCGCTCCTTTGTGGAGGCGAGTGACATTGCCGAGATGGCTCTGTTTCTTGGTTCTGAAGCGGCGCGCCTTGTCTCCGGTCAGGTCATCGCGGTTGACGGCCATACGGAGAACCCTGACCCAAAGCCTTGATAGCCTCCAAGTCACCCTTTCGGACCATACCGTTCAGCGGATAAGCGCCCGCATATCGGTGAGAATATCGGGGAAGTCCCGTGCGGTTGTGGTGGCCTCCCGGATCAGGCGGTCAAAATCATCCGTGAAGGTCGAGATGCGCACGCGGTCCCGGAAGGCCATGTAGTGACCACCTGCATAGAAAACAGCCAGCAATGGGCCAAAGACAGTGATCGGAGCCGACCAGAGCTTGCGGGCGTCAAACTGGTAGAGGCGTAGGCGGGGATAGAGTTGCGCACTGAGTTGGATGAAGTGATCGGTTTGTGCGATGCGCAGAGGTGCAGGCAGGCCGCGATAATAGCCGGTACCACGGATGAAACTGTCGATTTCGTAGATCGGCATCGCGATCTCATACTCCGATCCTGCTGTCCGCATCCACTCCAGACGGTCCCGGGAAGCCCCAATTGCCTGCTGCTCTGTACGGCCCAGATGAGGGCCATATTCCCAGGCAAGCATTTCTTCGGTCTTTAGCATGTCAGGCAGGGTCGCGGGGACATGGCGGATTTTGTATCCTGCAGCTTCGCGGTGCCATGCGTAAATCTGTTCGTCGACGAGCGCGCGGGGGGCCTGAGATAGGCCAAAGCTGTTGCTGACAAGATCAGCGGCGGTTTCCGGTCGGTCGGATAGGCCAAGAAGCCAGTCACTGGAGACGCCGAGCGCTGTGGCGCAGGCCCCGATCAAATGTGCGCTGGGCATGCGTGTGCCGTCGTCACTGAGTATCTGCGAAAGCGTAGAGCGGTCCGAACCAACGGCGCGGGCCAGTGCACTTTGGCTCAGCCCCGAGGCGTGCAGCGCCTGCGCGAGGCGGATCCTGAATTCTCTGGCGCGCGTCTGTTTGGTGATCATTTCTGTCATTCAGTGATAGTTATCAACAATTGCGCGATTTGTTAATCATATTCGGAATGGGCGTGCGGGTCTTAGCGGGGGAGACTGCCAAAAAGGCTTTTCAGACTACCATGCATACCGATCACATCCCGCTGCCACCGCGCCGGACCGTCCTTCAAAATCTCACAACCATTCTGACCCGATGGGATTGGCCGACGCTTGGCGTCTTTGCCGCCTGTATCACGGTTCTGAGCGGCGCATTGGCTCTGCCGGCGGGCTGGGGAATGGTGCAATGGGTTCTGCTGGTCTTCGCGCTTACTCTGCATTCCTCGCTCAGCCATGAGATTTTGCACGGCCATCCGTTCCCTTCGAACCGTGCGGGCACGCTGATGGCGATCATTCAGCCCGGTCTTGCCGTTCCTTACCTGCGGTTCCGGGCGCTGCATCTGGCGCATCATCGTGATGCCGATTTGACCGACCCCTACGATGACCCTGAGACCAACTACCTGGACCCGGCTGTCTGGCACGGGCTGCCAGGCTGGTGGCAGACGGTGCTGCGCTTTAACAACACGTTGGTGGGGCGCATGCTCGTTGGTCCGCTTATCGGCGTGACCGCATTCTGGCGGGATGACGCGCGGCGTATCTGGCTGGGGGACCGGGATGTGGCCCTGCATTGGTTGGCGCATGTGCCCGGCGTGATGGTCACGCTATGGGTGGTGAGCCTGTCGTCTGTGCCCCTATGGAGCTATCTGGCGGCCTGCTATGCGGCGCTGTCCGTGCTGCGCATCCGGACTTTCCTGGAGCATCAGGCCCATGAACGCGCCTCGGGCCGCAGCGTGATCATTGAGGACAGGGGCCTGCTGGCTTTCCTCTTTCTGAACAACAACTTCCATGTCGTACACCATATGCATCCCAAACTATCCTGGTACCGGCTGCCTGCGGTCTACCGGGCGCGCAAGGCCCGATTTCAACGCATCAATCAAGGATACGTCTATCGTTCCTACGCAGAGGTTTTCAGACGCTATTTCCTGAACGCCAAGGACCCCGTGGCGCATCCGCTCTGGCAGAGAGAAGAGAAATGAGCCACTAGGGGGCATGACCCTGCCTCTGCCCGACCTTTGGATCATCGTCACGATTGCGGCTGCCAGCTTTCAGACCGTCCGCTTCATGCTGCAAAAGCATTTGGCGACAGCCACGCTGTCGGCGGGTGGAGCCACGTTTTCGCGGTTTCTCTATTCGCTGCCCTTCATTCTGATCCTGACTGCCGCCTATCTGGGCGGTGACACAGCCAACCTGCCGCCGATCTCGGCATCGTTCTGGGGTTTTGGCTTGCTGGGGGCCACGGCGCAGATACTGGCAACGGTCTGCGTCGTCCTTTTGTTCAAACAGCGCAACTTTGCAGTCGGGATTACGTTCAAGAAAACGGAAGTGATCCAGACCGTACTGGTGGGATGGATATTGCTGGGCGAGGGTGTTTCGGCACTGGGTTTTGCTGCGATTGCGCTTGGGATCGTCGGTCTGTTGCTGCTTTCGGGCGGGCCAGAGAGCAAGGGGTTTCACTTGTCTGACCTGGGCAACCGCGCAGCAATGCTCGGCATTGCTTCGGGCGTACTCTTTGCCTTTTCCGCAGTCAGCTATCGTGGCGCGACCTTCGCGGTGGCGGCAGATGATGCGGTGCTGCGCGCCGCAGTGACGCTGTCGGCGGTAGTCACCATGCAGACCGTGATTATGCTGGTCTGGCTGCGCCTGCGCGAGCCGGGTCAGATCACAGCGGTCTGGGCAGCACGCCGGGTGGCCCTCTGGATTGGCCTGACGTCCATGGGCGGCTCGCTCTGCTGGTTTATCGCCTTTGCGCTGCAAAACGCGGCCTATGTCAAAGCGTTGGGGCAGGTGGAGCTGATCCTGAGCGTCATGGCTTCGACCCTGTTCTTTCGCGAGCGAATATCGGGCCGTGAATGGGCCGGGATGACGGTTCTGGTTGGATCAATCCTAATGCTGATCCTGGTGATCTGACCGGAGATCACCCACCAACGGCTGTGTTGACCAGGAACGCCTGAATGTTTGCAACCAGACCGGAAATCCCACCTTCGACCCCTGCAAACGCTGCTGCGGCCAGTCCGACAAGCAGAGCGGTCAATACGACCCAATCGACCGTGACTGCGCCGTCTTCGGAGGTACAGAAGTGTCTGAGTGTGCGGCGCATGGTAAGGTCCTTTTGGTTGTATTTGTGGCGTGACACTCAATTCAAAGCGTGCATGCTCTTCTGGCTAATCAGGGAATACGTCCAAAGTGTGTCGGATGAGAAAGAAATGGAAAACCGGCCACGAAGTCGGCCGTCACTCTGTCATCGGATGTCCACGCAGGCGCAAAAACAGGCTCTCTTCGTCGTTGTTCTTGAAGAATGGCACGCTGTCAGGCGGCGTCCGGTCTTTGGCGCGTGCTTCGACCTCGGCAAGTACGACTTCTGTGATGAAGGGCATGTCAAAGCTGCGCGCCTCTGATAGGGGGACCCACTGAAGATGGCTCAACTCGTCGCTGGCCGCGTCGAAATCATCGAGATCGGTGGCAATATCATCGGCATCCACCAGAAAAAAGCGCGCGTCAAAGCGGCGAGGACGGCCCGGCGGAGTGAGGGCGCGAAAGTGGAATTGCAGCGGGGCGGCGTGCGGCACATGGCCGGTGGCGGCAAAGGTTTCCCAGTCGGGTGGCGGAGCAATGTCCCAGTTGCCCCGGCGTCCCAAAATCAACCCGGTTTCTTCCCAAAGCTCGCGAATGGCGGCCACGGCCAAGGCATGGGCAAGGCTGGGTGCAGCGTCTTCAGCGAGCCGTGCCGCACAAGTGGTTGGCAGTGGGGCGGCAAGGGGAATGGCTGAATCGTCCGGGTCCACAGCCCCGCCGGGAAAGACAAACTTGTTGGGCATGAAAGCTGCTTTGGCTCCGCGTTGACCCATCAGGATGCGAGGCGCCTCAAACCGGTCGCGCAGCACAATCACGGTCGCCGCGTTGCGGATTTGACTTTTGTCGATGGTCATGGCTGCTCCTTGCCCCGGTCTTGGACGAAGGGTGCAGGATCAGGTGCCGCGTGCAAAGCCGCCCATCTCTTTGGCCCATTGAAAGCCGATCATGGCTCCCTTCAGTCTGGGCAAAAGGTAGAGGGATAACCCCACACAGCCAACCGCAAAAATAGTGAAGAGTGTGAGCGGTTCCGGGCGCCAGGTGACGAAGACCCAATGCAGAAGGGGGGCCATCAGGTGACCGACAAAAAGGATCGTCAAATAGGCCGGGCCGTCATCGGCGCGGTGGTGGTGGAATTCCTGACCGCAGATCGCACAATCATGATTGACCTTCAGGTAGCTCTTTAGAAGCGGACCTGACCCACACTTGGGACACTTGCCTTGCCAGCCCCGCAGCATCGCCGACCATCGGGGCCTTTCGTTGTCGGTATCGTCGGTGTGAACGTGAAGTTCGCTCAGGTCTGCTTGTTGGGTCATGGTGTGGTCCTTTGATCCCTTTGACATGCGCCTCCGTTGCGCAAAATGGAACCCCGGAGTTTGAGATTGCGTCGCGATGTCGCAAAATCGGAACGAGGTATCTGATTTTTTTTGCGACGGAATGCAGCAATTGCCCCGTTTGATGATCATCTGGCCCACGAAAAAAGGGTCCGAGCAGATCGAAAAACGGAGAATGACATGATGAGTAGAACCACTGTTAAGATCGCACTTCTGGCCAGTCTGATCGCCTTGGGTGGCGCAGCTGCACAGGCTAAAAACGAAGGCAGCGGGCCGGTCTTTGAACGGATCGATGCCAATGGGGACGGGGCCGTCACTCAGGAAGAACTGCGTGCTCATGCTGCTGCTCGTTTTGCAGAAGCAGATGCTGACAATGACGGTTTTCTGACCTCGCAAGAGATGCTGGCGTCGCGGAGCGGTGATCGCGCAGAACGTATGCTGGAGCGCCACGATGCGGATGGAAATGGTCAGTTGAGCGCGGAAGAGTTGCGCGCGGCTTCTGAAGGGCGCGGTGAGAAGCGCCTGCAACGCATGCTGAACCGAATGGATGCCGACAACGACGGCAAGTTGACGCTGGAAGAAATGAATGCACACCGTGATCCGGCCCGCATGTTTGAACGCTTGGACGCTGACGGCGATGGCAGCCTGAGTTCCGAAGAGTTCGCCAAAGTGCGCGACGGGCGCAAGGGCCGCCACAAGAACTGATGACAGCCACGCGCATCGGGACGGGCGCTTGTTTTACGCGCCCGCCCCAATTAGCCAGAGCGGACATGACGTCTTCAACGCCCCAGACACAGGCTGATGATGAGGCTGCCTTGCTCCGCCGGTATGCGGATGGCGAGGCTGCTGCGGCACGCCTGTTGGCTGCGCAGGTCACGCCCCGCATATTTGGCCACGCGCTCAGAGTGTTGGGAAATCATGCCGAGGCCGAGGATGTGACCCAGGACGCAATGATGCGTCTTTGGCGGATAGCGCCGGAATGGCGCAGCGGCGAAGCAAAGGTGTCAACATGGCTCTATCGGGTTGTGGCCAATCTTTGCACAGACAGGTTGCGGCGACGGGGGGCGGTTGGGCTTGATGAAGTGGCGGAGCCCGAAGACCCGGCCATGTCTGCCGAGGCACAGCTTCAGCAGGCGGCACGGATCGATGCATTACAACAGGCGCTCATGACGCTGCCGGACCGACAGCGACAGGCAGTGGTCTTGCGTCACATAGATGGCTTGGCCAACCCCGAGATTGCCGCCATTCTGCAGATTGGCGTCGAAGCGGTAGAAAGCCTGACAGCACGAGGCAAACGTGGCCTCGCGAAGGCACTGGAAGGACAACGGGACGCGTTGGGATTTAGCGATGACAGATAAAGATCTGGAAAACGAAGCACTTGAAGCGCTCTTTCAGGGCGCGCGGGCCAACCCTCCGGCGGTGCCTGATGCGCTGATGGCAAGGGTTCTGGCAGATGCCGAAGCGATGCAGCCCGTCAGCGCAGCCGGCAGGTGGCGCAGCTGGCTGGCAGCGCTTGGAGGATTGCCTGCCCTGGGAGGCCTGGTTACGGCAACCTGTGTGGGATTTTGGCTGGGCTTTGCCCCGCCCGCGTCGCTGCCGGACCTTGCCGGGGAGATGCTGGGGGTCGATCTGGTGTTGGACGAAGAATTCGATGTGCCAGGGCTGAGCGGCTTTGGCTGGGATATTGGTGAGGGCTAGGACATGGCGGAGAAGAATGAGGTCCGCCGGATGAGCCGGGGTTGGAAATGGGTTCTGGGCCTATCCCTGGCATTGAACCTGCTGATCATCGGCGCGATTGGTGGCACTATGTGGCGCTTCAACACGAAAGATGGCGGCGACCGCCGTGGCCATATCGAAGCATTGGCCTCTGGCGTGCCCTACGTGCGCGCGCTACCGCGGGATGCCCGGCGTGCCTTGAACCGCAAGCTGCGCGACGACCGTGCAGATTTGCCACCACGCTCAGAGCGACGTGCGCTGTTTCAGCAGATGATTGAAACGCTGCGTGCCGATCCGTTTGACGTGGATGCCGCGCGGGCCATCCTTGCAGCGCAGGCTGAAACCGCGCAGACCGTTCAGTCTCGCGCGCAGGCCGGATGGTTGGAGATTGTGGGTGAGATGAGCGCTGAGGAACGTGCCGAGGTCGCCAATCGGCTGGAAGAAGGGCTGAAGAAACGGCGTGGGCCCGGACCCCGCAAACCCTGAACACCGCATCCGCTTGCCCTGATCCAGTCAGCGGGGTAGTGACCCCAGACAGAACTGCGGAGCGGGCCTCTTGGAATTTCAGGACGAGAATGAAGTGCTGGCCGTTGTGCGCGCCTCGACCGGTCGGCGGGTGCTTGGCATTGCCTCCTTGGCCCTGTTGGGTGTGATGTTGATCTACATCGCCTTCTCACAACCGCCTGCCATTGGATGGCAGCTGTTCTTGCTGATCATCGGGGGCGGCGCGCTGTGGTGCGCGCAGGCGATGTGGCGCGCAACTGCAAGTTCGGTCGAATTGACGCCGTTGATGCTTCGGGACGCCGATGGCACGGTCATAGCCATGGTCGCTGACATTGATGGCATGGATCGGGGCTTCTTTGCCTTCAAACCGTCGAATGGATTTTTGTTGCGCACAACACAAAAAGCCCCGCGCCTATGGCGTCCGGGCCTATGGTGGCGCACAGGGCGCCGGATCGGCATTGGCGGTATGACACCTGGTTCTCAGACCAAGTTTATGTCCGAAGTTCTCGCCGCCATGATGGCAACGCGCGACCCGCAAGAGTAAGCGGATCGCGAGAGCAGTTTAGTTGCATTCGTCCCAGCAGACGCGTGGCGCAAAGCGGGGACGGGTGAATACGAAATTGCGCACTTCACGTTGCTCCAACCCAGTGGCGAAAGGTGGATCATAAGTCGTCCAGGTCTCGACCAGCATCACACGTTCCATGTCGGGCATCACAGGTAACTTGGTTGACCAGTCTCGTACGTCATCGTTGCTGAGTTCAGGAACCGATCCACGTACCTTGGACCAGTCTCGATAGAAACGATCCTCAGCCTGGTTCCACTGAAGTGACGTAACCCGAATGGAAGAGTTGCCTGCCGACCGCGCCAGATACTCAAAGAGTTGATGCGCTCCTGTAAGGTACTCATCGTCGATCGGCGCAGTCTCACGCGAAATCGCATCACCGATGGTGAAAGCGGCCTTTTGGTTGATTGTGTAGGTTCGGTAGGTGTCGAATATCGAGAATACAGAGAGGAACGCCCAGAACATGACCGGAAGAACGATCATAGCTTCGATGGCGATCGTGCCGTCTTCGCGGCGGGCAAATCCTGCCAGAAGGGCTCTTAGTCGTGTCATTTGCATTAGCCTGGCTCCTGTACGAAGGCAGCGGACGAGACCATGCGGGCTTGGCCCGAGCCATCTTTTTCCAGAGCTTTGCCCAAACCGCTGGTCGGGTAGACAGGATCAAACTTAACGCAGGCGCGCAGCATCATTAGCTGGTTCTCCTGTCCAAGCGCGAAGCCACGGACAGGTTGAACAGGTTCGGATGTGTCAACGCAGTCGGCGGTTTGATCGAACTGAGCAAATTGGCGCGGGTCGACGGTGACCATTTCGAGACGAAGCGTCGTATCGCAGTTCTCGAGCCAGCCAGCGTTTCCACAGATCATTTGCTTGATGTCGTCGTGCGTGTAGTTGGTGTTTGTATTCAGGCGAACATATCTCACAGCCATGTCGAGGCCACGATCAAGATACATCTGGCGCATCGTGTAGATTCCGAGTTCGACCGCCATCAGGAACGCGCCAAACAGTACCGGCACAAAGATCATGAATTCGATCACGAGGGCAGAGCCGTCTTCGCTGCGGCGGAACCGCCGCAGGAAGTTCTTAACTGGACCAATCATTGTGTGAGCCTCAGCTGGTTGATTTGGCGCGCGATGGAAGAGAACGCCTCGGTGATTTCAATGCCTTCCACGCGGAAGAAGTGGCTGGGTGAAGACGCGCAGTCGCGCATCACATCGGCACCGTGATCGGTCACTTCAAATCCGATGGACCATATGATGATCCTTTCCGCCTTAGCCGCGTCACAAATGTTCTGCAGCAGAGCGTCTGCCTGGCTTGGCGTGTACTTTGCATAGGACCATTTCCAACGGTCGCTTGAGCGGACGTAGTTCTGAAGATACCAGTTCAACGGGTAGTTGCTCCAGTGCCGCGCGTGGCTTGCGTTTGCATACACATTGAAGTTCGCAAATTCACCATCGTTGATCCGGCTCGTGGTCACGTTTTCGCCGTCCGTCATCAGGATGACTGTCTTGAGCGTTTCGGTGTCACCATAGTTTGAAGGGCGTGTGCGGAAGTTCTCATCCACACCTGGCAGCGCTGCGTTAAAGTTGCGCCACTGCGGGTCCAGCATAGCAACACCCCACTTCATACCAAGATGAATGGCGGTATTGGCACGTGCTTGGAACTGGTTGACAGTGTTTTTCAGGTCTTCCTTATCCTGAGAAAAGGCTTGGATGGTTTCGAAACCCTGTTTCGGACAGCCCGGATTGCTGATGTTATCAGCACCGGAGTTCCGCCCGTTCCAAGAGTAACCTGCATCAAAGTGCTGCATGTGGATGTATGGATCACCCAGCGTCGCATTGGCGGCGTAAATTGCGGTATCGTTAAAGTCGGTATCATCGAAGTCGATACAAAATGAATAGGGGTGGCGCTGCTCCACATCCATCAGGCTAAAGATGTCTATGCCCGCATTCACCTGAGCGGTGTAGGGAACGATCGACACGGAGATGAGATTCCGGTTTTCCTCTTTAAGCACGGTATCTAGGAATACCCCTGCGGCGTCGCGCAGGTGCGCCATCTTGTTGTTCCAACCCATCGAGCCGGAGATATCGAGAACCATCGATATCTCGACCTTGTTCACTTTCTCTTCCGCGGTCGAAAGAGCTGGGACATTAAGCGTCTCGACACCAAGGTAATCCATGAACTGAGTGTTTACGCTTGTTGCTGCGTCCACAGTCACCGTCCGGAAGTTCAGGCCTTCGTCTACCTCAACTCGGCTTACGAATTCGCCCATACCAGACTTGTCGAAGTAGTCGCGGACCACCGCTTCTGGGTCGAGCGTCTGGTCGAGGTCAGCTGCAGCAAGCACGGCGCGGTCGGCAACGGCCTGAATGCGCGTGCGCTCCATCTCATGACGCATCATATCCACACCGATGCCGCCAATCATGACCATGCAAAACACCATGAAGGCCGCAAAGATCGTGATCATCCCGTCTTCTTCGCGGGCGAATTTGCGGCTGAATGCCAGCAGATCATTGGGATCGAGCCGTTGAGTGCGAGTATCTCGTTTCATCGTCGTTTACCTTTCCAGCCGGATCGCTTTGAAAGCGGTTCGGACACTATGGGCGGATTCTTGCTTGCGAGAGTTGTCGCTTCAGAACGTGGCTGAATTGGGGCAAATCATTGTCAAATAAAGGCATTTTGGATGTCAATTAAGACATAATGCAATCGAATCATGGCAGCTGTTTCGGCCTTGGGAACAGTCCGCCTCATTTCACCTGATTCGGGTTCGCGCCCGGAAACCAATCGTTAAAGATTAATAAAGTCGCACGCTGCGAAATTGGCCGTTAGGGTGGCGGAAGGCTGCCAAGTTCAGCGGGCGTGTTGATTTTGTCTTTGACTGCTGACTGTGGCAGCTGCCGGTGCAATGAAGGAGACAACCATGCAGCCAGCCAACGAGCCGAGTTTTCGCGAAAGCGTAGATATCATGTTCAACCGCGCCGTGGCGCTGATGGACCTGCCGCCGGGGCTGGAAGAAAAGATCAGGGTTTGCAACGCGACTTACACAGTCCGCTTCGGCGTTCGTCTGCGGGGGAAGATCGAGACATTTACAGGGTATCGGTCCGTTCACTCCGAGCACATGGAGCCCGTGAAAGGCGGCATTCGTTACGCGATGGCGGTGAACCAGGATGAGGTGGAGGCGCTTGCCGCGCTGATGACCTACAAGTGCGCGTTGGTAGAAGCGCCTTTTGGGGGATCGAAAGGTGGTCTCTGCATTGATCCACGGGACTGGGATGAGCATGAGCTTGAACAGATCACGCGGCGCTTTGCCTACGAGCTGATCAAGCGCGACATGATCAACCCCGCGCAAAACGTGCCTGCGCCTGATATGGGCACGGGTGAGCGCGAGATGTCGTGGATTGCAGATCAATACAAACGCATGAACACCACCGACATCAACGGCGTGGCTTGCGTGACGGGCAAACCGACACATGCAGGCGGCATTCAGGGTCGGACAGAGGCTACGGGGCGTGGCGTGCAATACGCGTTACATGCCTTTTTCCGCGACAAGGACGGGTTGGCCAAGGCCGGGCTTGATGGCACGCTCAAAGACAAACGTGTGGTGGTGCAGGGGCTCGGGAACGTGGGCTACCACGCGGCAAAGTTCCTCAGCGAAGATGATGGCAGCAAGATCATTGCGATCATTGAGCGGGATGGCGCGCTCTTCAATGAGAAGGGCCTTGATGTGGAAGGAGTGCGCCAATGGATTGCCAAGCACGGCACCATTGAAGGCTACCCCGACGCGCAGATGCAAAAGGATGGTGCAAAGCTTTTGGAAGCCGAATGCGACATCCTGATTCCGGCGGCGTTGGAGGGTGTGATCAACCTGTCAAATGCAGGTGAGATCAAGGCACCTCTCATCATCGAAGCGGCAAACGGACCTGTGACTGCCGGTGCGGATGAGATCCTGCGCGACAAAGGCACTGTCATTATTCCGGATATGTACGCAAATGCGGGTGGTGTGACCGTCAGCTACTTCGAATGGGTGAAGAACCTCAGCCACATCCGTTTTGGCCGCATGCAGCGCCGACAGGAAGAGGCACGTCACCAATTGGTTGTCGATGAACTTGAGCGCTTGAGTGCGGACAGCGGCATTGGCTGGCAGCTGTCCCCGAACTTCAAGGAAAAGTATTTGCGCGGCGCGGGCGAACTGGAACTGGTACGCTCTGGCCTCGATGACACAATGTCGACCGCTTATGAGAGTATGGCAGCCGTCTGGCATGGCCGGGACGACGTGGAAGACCTGCGTACGGCTGCCTATCTGGTCTCCATCGACAAAGTGGCGGCGAGCTATCGTGCCAAAGGGCTCTGATACGTTACTGACAGGGGCGGCGCTGGAGTGTGCCGCCCTTTTTTCGGAGGTGTTCGGGCAGGAAATTGAATAGACGCCCGATCCGAGGCGGACAGTATCGAATGCAGCGGGTATCACAGAGCCATGATGTTCGATTTGCCTGATGATGATGCGCTTTACCGCGCGCTGCTTGACCGAGATGACGCTTTTGATGGCCGCGCCTATGTGGGGGTAACCTCCACCGGGGTTTTTTGTCGCTTAACCTGTCCTGCGCGCAAACCGAAGCGCGAGAACTGCCTGTTCTTCGAGACCATTGGAGGCTGTATTGCGGCGGGGTTTCGGGCCTGCCTCAAGTGTCATCCAATGGGGCCGGCGGCGCAAAGTGATCCGGTCGTGGCGCGATTGCTTGCAGCGCTGCGGGCCGAACCTGAGCGGCGTTGGCTTGAGCGGGACGTGGCCGCAATGGGGATTGATCCGTCAACGGCACGGAGGGCATTCAAGCGGCACTTCGGGATGACTTTTCTGGAGATGGCGCGGCTTGAGCGGTTGCGCTGTGGCGCCGCAGAATTGCCCGCGGGCGGTCGGGTGATCGACGCACAACTTCAGGCATCTTACGACAGTCCAGCGGCCTTTCGGGCTGCGTTTGGCAAGTGGCTTGGGATTGCACCTGGTAAATTCGTGAAAGATGCGCTGCTGCGGGCCGATTGGATCGACACAAAGCTGGGGCCAATGATCGCGGTGAGCGATGCCCATGCGCTGCATCTGCTGGAGTTTGCCGAGCGCAAGGCGCTGCCGGGGGAACTGAAACGTCTGTATGCCCATGCTAGAGGGTCGCTGGGGTTTGGACGCTTTGCGCCGACAGACCAGATTGAGGCTGAGATGACCGCTTTCATGTCGGGCACCTCGGATCAGTTCGAGACACGGCTGGCCCCTCTGGGCACGCCCTTTACCCAAGCAGTCTGGCAAACACTTAGGACCATCCCGGCGGGAGAGACACGATCTTATGCGCAGGTCGCACGGATGATGGCGCGGCCCGAGGCTGTGCGCGCTGTGGCACGCGCGAACGGGGCCAATCCAATTGCGATTGCTATTCCGTGCCACCGTGTCCTTGGTGCGGATGGGTCGCTGACCGGATATGGCGGCGGGCTCTGGCGCAAACAGGCATTGATTGAATTGGAGCGCGGCTTTGCGCAGGCGAGAGAGGGAGTGATCTGATGAACCAGATAGAGAAGTGTGAAGCGTTCCAGGCGTTGCATGTGAAGGGTGACCCGCTGGTTTTGTGGAACATCTGGGATGCCGGATCGGCCAAGGCGGTGGCCGATGCAGGTGCCAAGGCGATTGCGACCGGAAGCTGGTCTGTCGCCGCAGCACAGGGCTTTGCGGATGGGCAGGCGCTGCCAATGCCGGATGCGTTGCGGGTGGCCGAACAGGTGGTGAGTGCAGTCGATCTGCCTGTGTCAGTGGATTTCGAAGGGGGCTATGCGGTTGCGCCCGATGAGGTCGCCGCGAACGTGGCGCGGTTGATTGCGACAGGGGCTGTCGGTCTGAACCTTGAGGACCGGGTTGTCGGTGGCGCAGGTTTGCATGATGTGGCGGCGCAGGCAGATCGAATTGCGGCAGTACGGGCCGCGGCAGACGCGGCGGGTGTTCCGATGTTCATCAATGCGCGCACGGATGTGTTCTTTTCCGGCTCGGAAGCGCCGCCCGAAGATCTGCTGGATCAGGTGCTGGAGCGGGCCACGGCCTATGCACAGGCCGGGGCGGATGGGCTCTTCGTGCCGGGTCTGGGGGATCTGGCGCTTATCGCCCGGATCACGGATGAGCAATCTTTGCCGGTGAACATCATGCGGTTGGGGGATGGCATGGAGATTGCAGCGCTGGCAGAGGCGGGTGTGGCGCGCGTCAGCCACGGGCCGGGTCCCTACATGGCTGCGATGAAGACGCTGGAGGCCGCAACGTTGGTATGAGTGCCGCTTAAGGTCGCATCCGGGACAGGATTTGGCGCGGTGCCACAAGTGGGCAGAATTACGCGTTGATACTTCTTCCCCGTGGCGTCTAGATGATCTGGACAAGCCAAGGGGATGACACATGGGGTTTTCAGGCTGGCGCGTATTGCGCGAGGGATTGACCGGCAACAAGGGCTGGACACCGCATTGGCGTGATCCGGAGCCGAAAGCCGAATATGACGCCGTCATCATCGGCGGCGGCGGACACGGGCTTTCAACGGCGTATTATCTGGCCAAGAACCACGGCATGACCAACATCGCGGTGCTGGAAAAAGGTTATCTTGGCGGCGGCAACGTGGGGCGCAACACAACCATTGTGCGGGCGAACTATGGTCAGGAAGGCAACTCGCAGTTCTATTCCCATTCGCTGAAGCTGTGGGAGGGGCTGGAGCAGGATCTCAACTACAACGCGATGATGAGCCAGCGGGGGATCATCAATCTCTTCCACTCCGATGGGCAAAGGGATGCATTTGCCCGGCGCGGTAACATGATGCGCGCGCAGGGGGACGACGCGGAGCTTCTGGACACTGAAGGCGTGCGGCGGCTGTTGCCTTATCTCGACTTCGATAACGTGCGCTTTCCAATCTACGGGGGGCTCCTGCATCCGCGCGGCGGCACTGCGCGCCATGATGCGGTGGCCTGGGGATATGCGCGGGGGGCCGATCAGCGGGGCGTTGATCTGATCCAGCAATGCGAGGTGACGGGGATCGACATTGAGAACGGCAAGGTGCGCGGCGTGCAAACCACGCGTGGGGCAATCCGGGCCAAGAAGGTGGGGATTGTTGTCGCGGGCCGCTCCGGGCAGGTGGCCGCGATGGCCGGTATGCGCCTGCCGATCGAGAGCCACATTCTGCAGGCCTTTGTGTCGGAAGGGCTGAAGCCTGTGATCGACCATGTGGTCAGCTTTGGAATGGGACACTTCTATATCAGCCAGTCGGACAAGGGCGGACTGGTCTTTGGCGGTGATCTGGATTTCTACGCCTCTTACGCGCAGCGCGGCAACCTGCCGATGATGGAACACGTCATGGAAGCCGCGATGACGCTGATGCCGATGATCGGCAAGGCCAAGGTACTGCGCAGCTGGGGCGGCATCATGGATATGACGCCCGACGGCTCGCCCATCATCGACAAGACCGACACCGAAGGGCTCTTCATTGACTGTGGCTGGTGTTACGGCGGGTTCAAGGCGGTGCCGGGGTCGGGCTATTCCTTTGCGCATCTGATGGCGACGGGGAACCACCATGAACCGGCGGCAAAGTACCGGCTGGACCGGTTCCGCACGGGGCGAGGGCTGATGGATGAAGAGGCCACCGGGTCTCAGCACAACCTGCACTAGGTCCTGGGTGCGATGGCGGGATGAGTTTATGGGAAAGATGAAGCTGGGACAGGGCGCTGTGATGGCTGCGGTTGCGCTGGCACTTGCTGGTCCCGCGCAAGCCGACCTGCGCGGTTGCTTCTGGCGGAGCTATGACGCAGCGCATCTGGCACGACATCCTGCACAGGTGGTGGCGGAGATATCCGTCGCCTTCGGTGATTTCGCCGGGGATGAGGTCCCTTGGATGGACGTTCTGGTCAGGCCCGTCGGTGAGGAGGCAGAGGTCCTGGGTGGGATTGCCCGCTGCACACCGTCAGACGCAACACTTTATGGCTGGTCATGCTCTGTGGAGTGCGATGGCGGAAGTTTTGACATTGAGGCGCTGGACGACCGGCAGTTGCGGATGTCCACGGACTTCTTTCTGGTGGGTACCGGAGATGACTGCGGGGGGCAGATGGATCTTGCGGAACGACCAGCAGAGAAGGTGACTTACGTCCTGTCGCGGGTGCCGGACGGACGATGTGCAGGGCGTTGGGATTGATGCGGATTTTGAAGGCAAGAGGAACGGCATGAGGATCACATGTCCATTGTGCGGCACGCGGGACCGGCGGGAGTTCTACTATCAGGGGGCCGCAGTGATGCTGGACCGCCCGGGCTCTGACGCCGGTGAAGCGGCGTGGGACAATTACCTGCATCTGCGCGAGAACCCGGCAGGTCCGCTGGACGAGTTGTGGCAACACGACGGAGGCTGCGGCGCGTGGCTTGTCGTGACCCGAGACACGGTGAGCCACGGGATTTCGGCGGTGGCTCTGGCTGAGGACGTAAAGCGGAAGATGGGGACCGGGGCATGAGGGTTGCAGGCAAAGGCTTGGTCGACCGTTCCAAGACCGTGCGGTTCAGATTTGATGGCGTTGGTTACAGCGCGCATCCCGGTGACACTGTGGCGTCCGCATTGCTGGCCAATGGTGTGAAGCTGATGGGGCGGTCCTTCAAGTACCACCGCCCGCGGGGTGTCCTTAGCGCAGGAAGTGAAGAGCCCAATGCGTTGATCACCACAGGCACCGGCGCACGGGCTGAGCCAAACGTGCGGGCGACGGTTCAAGAGGTCTATGACGGGCTGATCACCAAGTCACAGAATGCCTGGCCGTCCCTCGATTTTGATGTGATGGCGGTCAATGATCTTGGCGCACCCTTTCTGGGGGCGGGCTTCTACTACAAGACATTCATGTGGCCCAAGCGGTTCTGGGAGGCTGTGTATGAGCCTGTGATCCGCCGCGCGGCGGGCCTTGGGGCGCTGTCGGGCAAGACCAATGAAGACACCTATGAACGCGCCTACGCCTTTTGTGATCTCTTGGTGATCGGGGCTGGACCCACGGGCCTGATGGCCGCGCTGACAGCAGCGCGCGCCGGGGCCGATGTGATCCTGGCCGATGAGGACAGCCTGATGGGCGGGCGGCTGAATGCCGAGACCGGCGCGGTGGGGCATCAACGTGGCAGCGCCTGGGCTGCTGCTGTGGTGGCAGAACTGGCGAGTATGGAAAACGTGCGGCTGATGACGCGCACCACCGTGACGGGTGCCTATGATGGCGGCGTCTACGGTGCGCTTGAGCGGGTCAATCAGCATACCGGGCTGCGCGGCGGTGGGGCACCTTTGGAGACCTTCTGGCGAATTGCGACCAAGCACACGATCCTTGCCGCTGGTGCGCTGGAACGGCCCATCGCGTTTGAAAACAACGACCGGCCCGGAGTGATGACGGCGGGTGCCGTGCGCGCCTACCTCAACCGTTGGGGTGTCAGCCCCGGCAAACGGGTGGCGGTTTTTGGCAACAATGACGATGCCCATCGTACCGCGCGCGATTTGCAGGCCGCTGGAGTGCATGTATCAGCAGTAATCGACAGCCGGGCGGATGCGGTCGTCAAGGATTTTGACGGACGCGTGTTCAAGGGTGCGCAAGTCTGTGATGCAGGCGGCCGCAAGGCGTTGGAAAGTGTCACAATCCGCACAGCGTCGGGCGAAGAGGCCTTGCAGGTGGATTGCTTGGCGGTTTCTGGCGGGTGGAACCCAACCGTGCATCTGACATGTCACATGAACGGACGGCCAACCTGGCGCGAAGACATCCAGGCCTTTGTGCCAACCAACGGCAGCATTCCAGACATGACGGTGGCCGGGGCGTGCAACGGTGACTTTTCGACCCACGGATGCCTGATGGCCGGGGCCGAGGCCGCTCAGGTTGCTTTGAAAGCATTGGGCAAGCGGGTTCAGGATATTGAGATACCTAAGGCCGAAGACGCGCCTTATGCCATGTCGCCCCTCTGGGCCGTCGCGGGCAAGGGACGGGCCTGGCTCGATTTTCAGAACGATGTGTCCGTCAAGGATATCAAACAGGCCGCGGTGGAGAATTTCAAATCCGTTGAGCACATGAAGCGCTATACCACGCAGGGCATGGCGACGGATCAGGGGAAGAACTCCAACGTTCAGGCGCTGGCGATCCTTGCAGATGCAACGGGACGCGGAATTCCCGAAACAGGGACAACGACCTTCCGCCCACCCTATACGCCCGTCGCAATTGCGGCGATGGGCGCGGGGGCACAGGGGCATGGCTTTGCACCAGAGCGTCATACGACATCCCACAAGCAATCCGTTGAGATGGGCGCGCCGATGATCGAGGCGGGGCTGTGGTACCGCCCAAGCTATTTCCCGAAGGCAGGGGAAAGTACCTGGAGGCAGTCTTGTGACCGCGAGGTCGGATATGTGCGCAAGGCGGTTGGTGTCTGCGATGTCTCCACACTGGGAAAGATCGATATTCAGGGACCGGATGCGGCGAAATTGCTGGATTTCGTCTACACCAACATGTTCTCGACGCTGAAGGTGGGCCGCGTGCGCTATGGTCTGATGCTGCGTGAAGACGGCATGGTGATGGATGACGGCACAACCGCGCGGCTGGGTGAGCAGCATTTCTTGATGACAACGACCACGGCAGCAGCGGGCAATGTCATGCGTCATCTGGAGTTTGTCACACAGGCTCTGCACCCCGAGTGGGAAGTCAGCTTTACCTCCGTGACCGAACAATGGGCGCAATTTGCCGTTGCCGGACCAAAAGCGCGGGAGTTGCTGAATGGCCTGTTGGCAGACGAAATCGACGGGGAAAGCTGGCCTTTCATGGCGTGCGGCCCGGTCAATGTCTGCGGTGTTGAAGGCCGACTGTTCCGCATCTCATTCTCGGGCGAACATGCTTATGAAGTGGCAGTGCCGTCGCGCTATGGGGCAAGCCTGTTTGATGTACTGGTCAAACGTGCCGGGGAATTGGGCGGCGGTGCCTACGGCATGGAGGCGCTGAATGTGCTGCGGATCGAGAAGGGTTTCATCACCCATGCCGAGATTGAAGGGCGCGCAACGGCTTTCGACATCGGTATGGCGCGGATGATTTCGGCCAAGAAGGACTGCATCGGCAAAACCATGGCCGCACGACCCGGGCTGGTCGATGAGGAACGCCCCCAGTTGGTTGGTCTGAAACCCATAGCGGCCGATGGTGAATTGACCGCTGGCGCGCATCTTTTTGAAAAACAGGCTGATGCGGTACGCCAGAACTATCGCGGCCATGTATCATCGGTAGGCTACTCGCCCGATCTGGGGCACATGATCGGACTTGGGTTTGTGGCGCGTGGACCCGAACGGCACGGCGAAGTGATCCGTCTTGTCGATCATTTGCGCGGAGTGGAGACCGAGGTGGAGATTTGTTCGCCTGTCTTCCTTGATCCGGAAGGGGAGCGGGTGCGTGGTTGAATTGAAAGAAACCAGCCCCTGTGCGGGGCTTCTGCCACTGACGATTGGGACTGTGACGCTTGATGAGATGTCGCCGGGAGAGCTGACCTCGCTGTCACCTTTTGGTGATGCGTCCGGCTTGTCGACCGCATTGGAGAAAGCCCATGGGATGGCTTGGCCGGAACCGAACCGCTCTACCGGGAAAGAGGGCGCGCGTTGTCTTTGGTTTGGTCGTGGCGAGGCGCTGCTGCTGGGCCCCGCGCCAGACGCGACCCTGGCCAAACATGGGGCGATGGTTGACCAGTCGGATGCCTGGGCGGTGGTGTCCCTCAAGGGTCAGGGCGCAGTTGATGTCTTGGCCCGGTTGGTGCCCGTCGACCTGCGCGATGGTGTCATGAAACGGGGACATACCCTGCGCAGTCAGGTGATGCACATGAATGCCTCAATCACCAAGCTGGGGCCGGATCACTTCATGATCATGGTTTTCCGTTCGATGGCAGGCACGCTTGTGCATGACCTGAAGGGGGCTATGGCAGCCGTCGCATCGCGCGGGTAGATTGAAGCCGAATCTGAGTGAGGTGGAGACGGTGATGGTACGAGTGTGGGTAATGGCCGCAGTCTTGACGACGGGCTTTGGCGCGCCGGTATGGGCGCAATCCGCTGACAAGAAAACCAGCTGCGGATATCAGGCGGACGTGGTCTCTGCCATTCAGCAAGCGCGGCTGGACCGGGTACGCGAACGCAAAGTGCGCGAACATGTGCTGGAAAATGCGACCTGGCCCGAGAACTACAACACTGCCATCCCGCTACTCACACCTTGGGTCTATGAGATGAAGATGCGCGATGTGCGCAACAATGATCTTGCTGCGGCTTGGACGGAATTGTGTCTGCAGCAGTGATCCGGTCCGCACCATGGCCCGAGCAGCGCAAGTGCGTGTCGAAATGACGTGCCGGGTTTAGGCAAGCACCAAGGCAACCGCCCAAACCCGTACCGTTTTGACCGACAGGCCTGAGAATCCTATTTTGGCTCCCATCCCGGCTTCGCAAAGAGACGCATCATGACTTCTCGCGCGCTCTTGGCCCCTTTGAGGTCGCGCCAAAGCTGTGGAAGTTCTGAAAACCAGACGTGTATGGGGTTCTGGCTGTTGAAGTCCCGTTTCAGTCCATAGCGCGGCGTTTCTTCTTCAATCTGGAATGTCCCGAACATCCGATCCCAGATGATCAGTATCCCTGCATAATTCTTGTCGAGGTACTTGTCGTCCGCGCCATGGTGAACCCGGTGATGCGAAGGTGTATTCAAAACAAGCTCCAGGGGGCCTAGCTTGCCAATGGTCTCGGTGTGCAGCCATGTTTGATAAGCCAAGACGACGATCTGACCAAAGAACACCATCTCCGGCGCAAAACCCATCAAGACCATCGGGATATGAATGATCATGGCCCATACCCCTTCAAAGGGGCCAAAACGGACGGCAGTGATGATGTTATAGTCTCGCGAAGAGTGATGCACCGCGTGCTGCGTCCACAAAAGGCGTACCTCATGCGCGATCCGGTGCTCCCAGTAGTACACGAAATCAGCAATCAGCAGGACAAGCAGAATGCTCCACCAGGTGATAGGAATGGACCAACTCACGACCGTTTCCGCAAGGATGTAGTATACGGCATAGGCGCCCGTCATCACGAAGACTTCGAAAAGGATGCTGGGGATCTGAGTAGAGGCGCTGGCGAGCATTTCCATCAGCTTGCGTTGCTTGAGGGTGCCTTTGAACCACGCCTCCAGCAGTTCGATGATCAAAATGGCAGCGCCGATCAGAAGAAACGCGTCATCGATCTGTGTGGCCAATGCATTCAAGACATCAATGTTCATGAGGAGACTCCTTTGATGAAAGTCCGCCAAGCCAGATCAGCGGCTTGTCGAGGCGTGGCATGCTCTTCCCGGACCATGATCCAGGCGGCGTAGATGAGGTTCTCGTAGACTTCGGCGATCCACACAGTTGGCAAGTCGGCGGCAAAGCTTCCTTCAGATCGGGCACCCTCAATCTCTTGATGAAGCTCGGCAACACTTGCGTCATAGCGGGCTGCCAAAGCCGTATCGTCACTGAAGTCTTCATGGGACAGGAACCACTGCCGGTTGGCCAATGGAACCATGGCAGCCAAGGCCAGTCTCAACACCTCAGTCTGGGTCTGGGCATTTTCGGTCGCGGCTTCAATCGCATCATCCAGCTCATCCATCGCAGTCTTTGCGAGCGCGACCATCAGGTCCTGGCGTGAACTGAAGTGCCGATGCAGGGTCGCGCGGCCCACCCCTGCGCGATCCGCAACAGTACCCAGTGATGCGCCCGGGTTTTCATTGAATGTCCGGAACGCGGCCTCAATGATTGCGTCTAGTGTTTTGGGTCGAATTTTGCTCATGAGACATATATGTCTCATTTGAGGCAGGATTCAACCCCCTGTTCTGTGAAGGGCTTGGTCAGCTTTGTGCTTACAGTCCCAATGCAGCAGCCAAACGCTATTGCGGCGCGAGACATGAAGGGCATTGCCCGGTCAGAGAGCCCAATTCCGTTGAACCTCAGTGAGAGGTCAAAAAACCGTTAGGTGATAAGGCTTTGGGTCACCGCATGACAAAGGGATTGGCCATGGGCGTATCCGACGTGCTGATCCACGTCGTCTTCGTCCGGGTAAAGTCGTGAATGGCGTCGATCCCGGCTTCCCGACCATAGCCGGACTGGTTGTACCCCCCGAACGGCGCGATAGGGGACACCGCGCGATAGGTATTCACCCAGCAGATCCCGGCTTTCAGCCGCGCCGATACCCTGTGCGCGCGCGCGACGTTCTGTGTAAAGACGCCTGAGCCCAGACCAAAATCAGTGTCATTTGCCAGTGCAATGGCTTCCTCTTCTGTGTCAAAGGGCAAAAGCGACATCACGGGGCCGAACATTTCCACCTTTAGAGTTGCAGTTTCGGCATCTGCGCATTCCACCAGCGTCGGCGCCATGTAGTTGCCGGGCCGGTCAATGGGCGCGCCGCCAAATCGAACCTTTGCACCGCCTTCTATTGCCGCCGCCAGGGTTGCTTTGATCTTGTCGATCTGGGCAGCGGTGCAAAGCGGCCCGATTTGCGTGTCGGCATCTAGTGGATCACCAACAACCACATTCGCCATCTTCTCTTCGATCCGTTGCGCCAGCTCATCCAATATCGAACGATGTACCAGCCCACGGGTGCCAGCCACACAACTCTGCCCTGATGCGCCGAAGTTGCCGGCAATCAAGCCGTTCGCGGCCCCATCCAGATCGGCATCTTCAAAGACGAGGATCGGCGATTTGCCCCCCAGCTCAAGCGTGGTGACGGCGAAGTTTTCGGCAGAGTTGCGAATGACATGGCGTGCCGTCTCAGGCCCACCCGTAAAGGCAATGCGGTCCACGTCCGGGTGGCGGGTGAGTGGGATCGCGCAATTGTCAGCGTCCCCCGTGATGACGGAGACCACGCCGGGCGGGAAACCGGCCTGTTCAATCAGCTTTGCAAATTCCAGCATCGGGGCAGGGGCAATCTCAGAAGCTTTCAGCACCACCGCACAGCCTGCCGCGAGTGCGGGTCCAAGCTTGGTCGCAGTCAGAAACATCTGAGCGTTCCACGGCACAATGGCCGCCACGACGCCGATGGGTTCGCGTCGGGTGAAAACGTGCATATCCGGCTTGTCGATTGGCAGGACTGCCCCCTCGATTTTGTCGGCCAGCCCGGCGTAGTAGCGGTAGTAGTCCCCGACATAGGCGGACTGGCTGGCGGTCTCAGCCAAAAGCTTGCCACTGTCACGGGTCTCGATCCGACCGATCTCTTGCGCGTGTTCTTCTATCAGGTCCGCCAGACGATAGAGCAGCTTGCCCCGCTGGGTTTGCGTCATGTCCCGCCAATCGGGACTGTTCAGCGCCCGGCGCGCGGCGAGAATGGCACGGTCCACGTCGGCAGGTGCCGCGCAGGCGAATGTGGCCCAGTCCTCGCCATTGGCCGGGTTTTGCGACGTCATGACCTGACCATCGGCGCCTTCCGCCCATGCGCCGTCAATGTAGAGCTGATAGTGGGGCTTGCTGTTCATGCTGTCTCTCACTGAAATGCGGGCATGACTTCATCAATAAAGCGCGCCAGGGACTCGCGCTTGCGTTCAAAGCTCATGCCGCTGTCAATCCAGAACGCGTATTCGTCATAGCCCAGGTCTTCGTAATGCTTGATCCGTTCAATGACCTGGTCGGCGGTCCCAATCGTCAGGTCACGGGCCATGTTTTCGGGAGCCATCATGGCATTCGCCGCCATCTCTTCATCAGTCAGCCGCGCGATCAAGCCTTGTTCAACGGGCCGTTTGTTCTGAAACCATGCGCCAAAGTAGCAATAAAAGCGCGACAATTCGTTGGCCGCCTGCGTCACGTCCGCCTCATCCGCGGCAACATAGGTATGGTGCAACAACATGATTTTGGGGCGTGGCCCGTCATAGCTGTCACAGGCGTCATTAAAGCGGCCCATCAGGGTCTCGATTTCCGCCACGCCCTGCCAGAGCGGCGTGACCTGAATGTTGAACCCGTTGTGCACACCAAATTCATGGCTGTTGGGGTCGCGTGCTGCAATCCAGATGGGCGGCCCGTCAGGTTGAGCAGGTTTCGGGGCCGAGGTCGTGGCGGGAAAGCTGAAGAATTCCCCGTCATGCGCACAGTCGCCCTCCCATAGTTTCGGCAGTAGCGGTGTGATCTCGCGCATCCGCTGACCTGCTTCCCATGCATCCATGCCGGGCATCAGACGCTCGTATTCATAGCTATAGGCACCCCGCGCGACCCCCAGTTCGATGCGTCCTCCCGTCATCAGGTCGGCTGATGCGGCCTCTCCGGCCAGTTTGATCGGGTGCCAGAAGGGGGCGATGACGGTGCCGGTGCCAAGTCGGACGTGCTTGGTGTGATGGGCAATGTTGACCAGTGACAGAAATGGGTTGGGGGCGATGGTAAAGTCCATTCCGTGATGCTCACCCGTCCAGATGGCCCGCATACCGGCCTCATCTGCCATTTTGCACAGCGCGATGAACTCGTCATTCAACTGATCCTGGGGCTGGTCAGGGGTCAGCCGTTCCATATGCGCAAAGAGGGAAAACTCCATGGGGTCAAATCCTGTCAGGTGAAGAATGAATGTCGCCACGCTCGCCGTCGCCGAGGTAGAGACCAAAGGTCTGGGTGCGGGCTTCGACTGCAAAACGCGCCATCATCTGCGAGACGGGGGCTGAGGCAAATGTGCTTTCAGCAATGGCACCGATGGGTACCGCTTCGAACGTTTCGGCAGGGACTGCATCGCTCTCGGCCAGAAAATAGGAGTAGCGCGTCTCGCCCATATCGAAGATTGAGTACGCAGATTGCAGGGACACAGGCAGACCGGCTTGCGCAAAGCTTCTCGCAAGGTCTTTGCGCGTGAACCCACGGTTGGGCAGAGTGATTTGCGGCGGGCGTAGTCCTTTCGGCGTTCGTTCTAACAGCACGCAATCATCCTTTTGGATGATCGCGCCGCAGATTGTTATGTCTGCGCCCCGATCCAATGCGGACCGCTCCAACCCAAGGCTGAAATATTGTCCACCGGCATAGCCCAGACCTCGGCCTGCCATGTGGCTGAACGATTGCACCTGCCCGATGAGAATGCTGTGGTCACCGGCGTCGATCGCGCTGCGCACAGAACAGGAAAACTGCGCAAGGGCACCGTCAATTAGCGGATTGCCAAAGTCATCATAACCATGTGCGACAGAGCCAAACCGGTCGCCTTTGAAAGTGGCAAAAGTGTTTGAGACCTCTTCCTGACCCTCTGACAGGACATTGACGGCAAAGTGTTCACATGCAGAAAAGGTGTCAAAGCTCGACAGAAACTTGCCCGGGCACACCAGCAGCATGGGCGGGTCAAGCGAGACTGAAGTGAATGAGTTGGCGGTGAAGCCAACCGGACCTCCCGAAGCGCTGCGCGTTGTCACCACCGTGACCCCGGTCATGTAGCTGCCAAAGGCATCGCGCAGGGCGCGTGGGTCCAAGGCACTCACGTCCAAACCTCATTTGCGAAATCAAGGAGGGCCGCGTTGACAGCAGATGTATGAGTCATCGGCATCATGTGCGCCGCATCCTCAACGATCACCGCGCGACCCTTTGGCGCGATCTCGGCCATGGCGTGAGACATGTGCGGGGTCGAGTTCGGCTCCCTTAGTCCAGTCATAAACAGCGCCGGACATGAAAGGTGTCCAAGGTCAGCCTCCTCTGGACCATCGCTATGCGCAAAAACGCTATAGGCGGTCTTGTACCCTGCCGGGTTCACATCTTGCAGCCACTGGGCGCAGGCTGCCCGCTCAGGGGAGGGGGCCTCACCAAACCAGCGGGCCAACGTGTCCTGAGGGTCAGCAATGGTGCGACCATCAAGACTGGCCGCACGCGCGCGGACGGCGGAGGCTGCCTCGGCGCTGCGTTTGTAGATTGCGTTGAGCGCTGCGACACCTTGAACGCTCTCGGGAAACCGGGCGGCCATATCCAGTGCAATCATCGCACCCATCGAATGGCCAACGACCAGTGCCGGACCCTCAGCCAACACCTGCAACGCGTCAGTGTAGTCATGCAAACCCATGCTTGGGCGCGCATCCGCGCTCTCTCCATGCCCCGGCATATCTGGTGCGATGACCCGGAACTCAGACGACAGCGCATCGATCTGGCGATTCCAGGCCTCTGCCCGCAGTCCTACGCCGTGCAGCAACAGAACAGTCGGCCCATCACCCGCAACAATCGCGGCGATGCCGTCCACCTTAGACCGCGGCCGGGTTGTCCAGATCATGGCCAAGGTCCTTCAAATCCTGATAGCGGTCGCCGATCCGATGGTGGGGACGGCCCGAAAGTGCAGCACCCAGAACAACAACAATCTCATCGTCGCGCGGCGCATCGGGGATGGCGAACTGGATGGTCAGATAGTGAGAGCGCCGCCCGGCATCGTTCTTGTCCATCAGCGGCACCATGATCGGTGCATTGGCCGGACCGCGCGTATTGGTAAACGCGAGATAGGACTTCGCGCCCACAGCCTCTCTGAAATGATTGCCGAAGCGCAGGGTATGGATGAGGCCGGATGCATGCTCAACTTCGCCGTCGAGACCCACGACCGCCGCCTTACCATAAGCCTCAATGGCTTCTCCGCTGCCTGCGAGCGCGATCATACGTCTGGTCATCTCCGCACCCAGAACGGGGCCAAAGGCCTGAATTTCTGGCTTAAGGTCTTCGACAAACCGACCCGCCCAAGGGTTCTTGACAACGGCTGCCACCGCGAACATGCGCCAGGGTTTCTCAGCCGGTCGAAACCCCTCGATCATGACCTCCTCGTCATACGTCACATATTTACGGATTTCCGGCTGCATTCTGTCCTCCCAAACGGTTCGGCGAGGATTGAGGGCTTGCGAAAATATCGCAAACGAAAGAACTTAGCCCATAGGCATTAGCAACACTAATGGGCTGCTTGATACATGGCGAAATCCATCCCGCCCCTGACATGGTTCCGCTCTTTTGAAGCGGCGGCACGGCACCTGAGTTTTACTGCGGCAGCGGAGGAGATCGGCCTGACCCAATCCGCGGTCAGCCAGCAGGTCAAATCGCTCGAGTTGCGCTTGCGCGTACCACTCTTCGTGCGCCATCCGCGCGGGTTGGCGCTGACCGATTATGGCCGACGTCTCTTGCCCGAGATTGGCGCGCCGCTGGACGCCTTGGCAGCAGTTGCCAGCAAGTTTGACGCAGGGCCGTCGGATGGGCTTCTGACCGTCGCCACCTCGGTCAGCGTGGCGCAATGGATGATTGCGCCAAAGCTTACCGGGTACACCGCAGCTTTCCCCGTAATCCGTTTGCGTGTTCTCAGCGCGATTTGGCCTGATGATTTTCACTCTGCTCAAGCGGATGTCGAAATTCGCTTTGGATCTGAAAAGATGGTCGGCGCAGATGCAGAGCTTTTGCAGCCAAACAGGCTGGTTGCGGTGAAATCACCGGGGGTAGCCAAACCCCTTGATGACCTGCCTCTGATTGAAGCTGTCGGCACGTCCGTCGGATGGCGCGACTGGTTTGACCTATGTAACAGCACCAAGCGCGAACCAACGCTTTACACCGATACCTATGGGATGGCCCTGCAGCTTGCCGCCAATGGTAATGGTGTGGCGCTTGTCAGCGAAGTCCTGGCCGATAGTGCGATCCGCGCCGGGAGTGTCGTTAAGGCAAGCACAGTGAGCATTCCTGCCACTGAGGGTTATTATCTCAAGACGCCCGGCGATCGCCCGGCAGCATTGGATTTTCGAAACTGGTTCATGGACCAACTTGGTTGATCAAAGCTCTTCGCGTCACGCCGCTGCTGGACTCTGCTTCAACCGCTCCAATATAACAGGGCATGAGCCTGCCACCCGGATTTCTGGACGAGTTGCGCAGCCGGTCGAGCCTATCGCAGGTCGTCGGGCGCAAGGTCATATGGGACCCGCGGAAGTCCAACCAAGGCAAGGGCGATATGTGGGCGCCATGCCCGTTTCATCAGGAAAAATCGGCCTCGTTCCACGTGGATGATCGCAAGGGGTTTTATTACTGCTTTGGCTGTCACGCGAAAGGGGATGCGATCTCTTTCGTGCGTGAGACCGAGAACGTCGGTTTCATGGAGGCGGTGGAGATACTGGCGCGCGAAGCCGGGATGCCAATGCCCGAGCGCGACCCCCGTGCAGCCGAAAAGGCGGACAAGCGGGCCGAACTGGCCGAGGTCACCGAGCTTGCAGTACGCTGGTTTAGGTTGCAGTTGAAAACCCAGGTGGCCGAAGAAGCCCGCGCCTATCTTGGGCGGCGTGGGTTGGATGAAGCGGCGATTGACCGCTGGGAGATCGGCTTTGCACCTGACAGTTGGCAGGGGCTGTGGGACGCGCTCAAGGGCAAGAACATCTCGGATGAGTTGATCCTCGGGGCAGGGCTGGCAAAACCCTCGACCAAGGGCGGCAAACCCTATGACACATTCCGGGGGCGGATCATGTTCCCGATCCGGGATGCCCGCGGGCGGGCGATTGCCTTTGGTGGCCGCGCGATGGACCCCAACGACAACGCCAAGTACTTGAATTCGCCGGAGACGGAGCTCTTCGACAAGGGCCGAAGCCTTTACAACGTCAAGGATGCGCGCACGGCGGCGGGCAAGGGTCAACCGCTGCTGGTGGCCGAAGGGTATATGGACGTGATCGCGCTGGCAGGGGCGGGGTTCGAAGCAGCCGTCGCACCGCTGGGCACAGCGATCACCGAAAACCAATTGCAGATGCTGTGGCGGATCGACGCGGAGCCGATCATCACGCTGGATGGTGATGCGGCGGGGCAGCGTGCCGCCATGCGGTTGATTGATCTGGCACTGCCGCTGCTTGAGGCAGGACGTTCGCTGCGCTTTGTCATGATGCCAGAAGGTCAGGACCCCGATGACCTGCTGAAAGCGGCGGGGCCTGAGGCCCTTCGCAAATTGATCGAGAATGCGGTCCCGATGGTGCAGCTGCTTTGGCAACGCGAGACCGAAGGGCGTGTCTTTGACAGCCCGGAACGCAAGGCAGCGCTGGACAAGGCCCTGCGCGAGAAGATCATGCTGATCAAGGACCCTTCGATCCGCAGCCATTATGGTCAGGAAATCAAGGATTTGCGCTGGAAGCTCTTCCGTCCGCAAGCTGGCGGCAAGCAGGCGATGTCAAGGGGCAAGGGCAAATGGCAAGCGGCGCCGCAGGCGCCGATGCCAACCACGAAATCATCCGTTCTGGCGGCAGCGACAGACGCCGCAACGACCGAACATCTGCGCGAAGCGGTGATATTGGCAGCTTTTGCAAGCTGTCCGCAAATCATTGAAGAGTTTGAGAGTGGGTTGGAAGGCATGACCTGCGCCGATCCAACCCACCGGACCCTGCGCGATCTGCTGCTGCGGTACGGGCCCGATGGCGCCGACGTGTTGCGCGAAAATATTTACAGCGCACTTGGCCCCGATGCCCTTGAAAACCTTATGTCTCAGCGCCACGTTGCCATCACACCATGCGTGCGCAATCCGGGCAATATCGAGATGGCCAGTCTCACCGTAGCTGAAGAACTGGCCAAGCTGGAAGCCGCACGCGGACTGGACGCCGAGATTGCAGAAGCGGTCGAGGACCTGAGCGGGGTGGCAGATGAAGGGGTGACGTGGCGGCTGTCTGAAGCGGCGCGGGCCGCTGACCTTGCAAAACGCTCGGGCCAGGAAGACAAGGCAGAATACGATGTGGGCGACAACGGCGCACGCATCAGCAAGGATGAACGCAGCGCTTGGGACACGCTGCTGGGAACGATTGATTTCAGCAAGTCGAAGGGCAGGGGCTGACGCCGCGTGACCTTTTGGCAGGCACTTTAGGAAAAAGCAGGATATCGGGTTTAAGA
>CAYUSM010000005.1:0-47385 GCA_964447345.1 uncultured Sulfitobacter sp.
TCCTCTGGGCACTTTTCATTGCGCTGATGTTCCTGATGCCGCAGTTTGTCGGCTCCGGCACTCTCCGCACGATGATCTTCGCCTGCTACCTCGCGATCTTCGCCATCTCCTGGGACATCCTGTCGGGCCGCACCGGTTACATCTCCTTCGGCCACCCCTTCCTTGTTGGCATCGGGGCCTACACCACCGCGATCCTTACCCGGCGCTATGGCTTCCCGGTTGAGGTCTCGATCCCTATCGCGATCCTCTTTACCATGGTCGGCGGCCTCATTGTACTGCTGCCCGCGCTCCGCATCAAAGGCAGCTACTTCGCCCTCGTCACCCTCGCCGTGATGGAATTGATGTATCAACTTGTGCCGGTGGTCCGTCCCGACCTTACCGGCGGCACGCGCGGCATCTCACGCCTCCCGGCCCTCACGCGCGGTGCGGAAAACGGCTACTATCTGGCTGTGGGCCTGATGCTGGCCATTGCCCTCTTTGCCTGGCTCCTGATGCGCACTCGCATTGGTACTGCACTCTGGGCCATCGGCATGAACGAGGAGTCGGTCAGAGGTTCCGGCCTTTCCACAACCCGCCTCAAAAGCTTCGCTTTCCTCGTCTCTGCCTTCGTGGCGGGACTGGGCGGAGCCTTCTACGCCCACTACCTCGGGACCATCACGCCGCGCGCCTTCTTTGACATCAACGTCCTCTTCCAAATCATCGTTGCTGTCCTGATCGGCGGCGCGGGTACCATCCTTGGCCCCATCATCGGCGCGTTCTTCATGGTGTTCCTGCTGGAGTGGCTGCGTCCCTTCCTGCCGGGGCAGGAGCGGTTCTTCGTCTACGGGGCCATCGCGCTGCTTATCTACATGTACCAACCCAAAGGCATCATGGCGATCATCGAGGCCGGTATTGCGCGCCTTAGGGGGATAAAGACATGAACGCGCTGGAGATCCGCAACCTCGTCAAGCGCTTCGGAGGGCTGACGGCCACCAATGATCTCAGCTTCGATCTCGCTCAAGGCGAGAGCCTCGGCCTCATCGGCCCCAACGGCGCGGGCAAAACCACTGTCTTCAGCCAGATCATGGGCGAGCTGCGCCAAACCTCTGGCACGATCACCTTCATGGGTCAGGAAATCTCCAAGCTATCTACTCCAGAGCGCATCGCCCGCGGAATCTCCCGCACCTATCAGGTCCCGCGTCCGTTCACTGATCTATCTGTGCGCGAAAACATTCGCGTTGGCCTGATGCCTGACTCTCTCCGCGCCATGATCTTCGGCACCGCCGATCATAGGCGCGAAAACGAAATCGCCCAATCAGTTGGTTTCACCATGGCCGATCTGGACCGGCCCGCGTCCGAGCTCGCCATGGGCGATCTGCGCAAGCTTGAGTTCGCGCGGACCCTTGCCACCGGCGCCAAGGTACTTCTTCTAGATGAAGTTTTCGCCGGTCTGACCACTGGGGAGATTTCCATGATCGCCGATCTGATCCAGGACTTGCGCCAGCGCGGCTTTACCTTTTTGATGGTCAGCCACGATCTGCCCGCCATGGAGCCCCTGATCGACCGCGCGATCGCCATCGAACGCGGCAAGCTGCTGGCCAATGGCAGCTTCAAAGACGTGCTCGCCAACTCCGAGGTCCGCGCCTCCTACCTTGGAGACGCATGATGCCAATGATCGAGATCAATTCGCTCAGCGCCTACTATGGCAAGGCCCAAGCGCTTTCAAACGTCAGCCTGTCGGTTGAAGCGGGGGAGACAATTGCAATTGTCGGTGCCAATGGGGCGGGCAAGTCGACACTGCTCGACTGCATCATGGGTTTGGTGAAGACCACGGGCACAATTCAGTTGAACGGCGAAAACGTCACTGGGCTAAGACCTGCCGAGATGGTCAAACGCGGCATCGGCTACGCCCCGGAACGTTTCAACCTTTTTCCGCATATGACCGTGAGAGACAATCTGCTCGTGGGTGCCTATACAGCGCGCGAGGACATTGAAGAGAACATGGCCGCCGTCCACCGTCTTTTCCCGCGCCTTGCGGAAAGGGAAGGACAGGAAACCTCAACCCAGTCCGGAGGTGAGCGCCAGATGGTCTCTCTAGGTCGGGCTTTGATGACGTCGCCTTCTGTCTTGCTGGTAGACGAACCCACAATCGGGCTCGCGCCGAAGGTCTGCGTCGAGATCGCAGAGGTGCTAAGACGCCTGAGCGCAGAACTTGGGTTAACGGTGATCGTCACCGAACAGAATGCCAACTTTGCTTTGTCGCTGGCGAGCAGGTTGTATGTACTTGAAGGCGGGCATGTCACTGCGGAGGGCACAGCGGAGGAGTTGGCGAAGGATGATCAGCTAGCGAAGAGCTACTTTGGAGCGTGAGGTTTGGCCGTAAGGTTGATTATGTTGCATTACTATGGCTATGGAAGCCAACAGCAGTAAGGGACATTAAAGGCTTCTAGCAACCCGTTTGGTTTGTCGTTCTGCAAATCGTTTATGCAATGCTTCTCCTTTATCCAAGTCGTTGTCTGTCTGAACCTTTTTTCCGATGCTAGCCCTTCTATGCACGCCTCTTTGAGGTCGCTGAACAGATTTTCGTCGAGTCAATCGTCTCAAAGCCGTTTGCGCAGATCGGGATCATCAGCCAGCTTTTTATGATATTGAAGGACTGACCTCTGCAGGTTTTCGAGTGCTCGCGGCTTCTTCGCATTTAACACATTCATGCCGCTGAACTGCACCTTGCATCTGTAGGACATCACTTCGCAGATCAAAACCTACCGGGATCGATTGGGATCAGCGCGCCGGGGAAACGGACTACCTGCCTTGCCAGCTGACATCCCCGCGCAATGCTACTCACCATATCATTCTGCCGGAGGATGCCGGCCAAAACGCCAGCATTGAAACTGTCGCCTGCGGCGGTGGTGTCGACAACTTTGGTCGCGGGATCAACGGGAACTTCGCCACGCTGACCCTCGTCTGAAAATACTACAGTTCGGGCGCTGTCTTTGACGACGATCCTGGCCACACCCAGGTCCAGATAGCGAACAAGGGTCGTCTGTGCACTGTCGTCGCCAAACCATTCTGCTTCGTCGTCGAAGGACGGCAGGACAATGTCGGCTTGCGCTGCAGCCCGCGTGATCGTGTCGGTCATCTCGCGTGGTGAGGACCACAACTGGGGTCTGAGGTTGGTGTCAAATGCGACGATTTTGCCCTTATCCTGCCCGCGGCGGAGGGCCGTCAGCAAAGCGTCACGCGACGGACTGTCGAGAATAGCGAGGGTGATGCCAGAGTAATAAATCAGGTCCGCAGATGCGATTGCGCGATCCAGGGCTGTTCGATCCTGCGCCAGCTGGCGTGCTGCGGACTGGCTGCGCCAGTAAGAAAAGCTGCGCTCGCCGTTCTCAAGATGGATCAAGTAGAGCCCAACCGTTGCACCTTTAATGGTCCGGACATGCGCGTCATTGATCCCGCTGGCCCGGAAGAACGCCCGCATGTCATCTGAGAGCGTGTCTTCGCCGACCGCGGTCAGATAGGAAACCTCAATACCCGGGGCGATCTGCGCCATGTACCAGGCCGTATTGAAGGTGTCCCCTGCAAACCCAAGCTGGAACGCGCCCGGCCCATCAGACGGGGCGAGTTCGGCCATACATTCTCCAATTGCCAGAAACCGCATGGAGGCTACAGAAAATCGTCGCGGCGCGGGGTAAAGCAGTCCACCAAGGTGCCGGGCACCAGGCAGACACAGCCGTGGCTCTGACCTGAAGGGATAACAAAACTGTCGCCGGGGCCAAACTCCTTCTCCTGATCGCCCAAGGTGAACCGGAATCGCCCGCTTTCGACATATGTCGACTGGACATGCGGGTGATTGTGCAAAGGCCCGATCGCCCCGGACCGCGCAAACCTGAAGGCCACGACCATCAGGTCGGGGTGATCAGACAACACCTGCCGTGTGACGTGTTCGCCCGTGGACACAATTGGAAACTCGGACATCGCGTGTCTTCCCGCGCTACGAAAACAGCATGCCACCGTTCAGGTCGAAATTGGCGCCTGTGACAAAGGCGCTGTCATCGCAGGCCAGAAACAACACCATATTGGCCGCGTCATCCACATGTCCCTGGCGCTTGAGCGGCGCGTTCGCCTCAAACCCGCGCCGACCTGCCTCCGGCGTGTGGATGTTGTGAAAGTCAGTGTCGATCATACCGGGGCAAAGCGCGTTGACGCGGATGTCGGGGCCCAGTTCCTTCGCCAATCCCCGTGTCATGGTCATCACGGCCCCCTTGGAAGTGGCATAGGGCACGGCCCCCGGCCCACCGCCATCGCGCCCGGCTTGGCTCGCGAGGTTCACGATGGCGCCTCGCGACATATGCGCGAGACACGCTTTGGTCATTAGGAAGGTGCTTGTCAGATTCAAGCGCATCACCGTTTCCCAGTGTTCCAGCGTCATCTCCGCAACCGTTTTGCGCGCGATCAAGCCCCCCGCGTTGTTGACGAGAACATCGACGCTTCCGAAGGCCTCGACGGTCTGAGTGACAAGGCGTTCGACATCCGCCTCATTGGTCAGATCACCCTGCACTGCGATTGCCTTGCCGCCCGCCGCCTCAATGGTCGCGACGGTGTCATCCGCCCCCTGCGAGCTTGCGAAATAGTTGATCGCAACACGGGCACCTTCTGAGGCGAGCTTGATCGCGACGGCGGCTCCGATATCACGTCCAGCACCGGTGACAATGGCGGTCTTACCTGCAAGTTTCATGTCTATCCTTTCGTTCGCAAAGCCAGCGCTTCGCTGTTTTCGTCAGTTCAAGCGCCGCGCATGCATGCGGCTATCGGAAGGCCCCCGGCATCAGCGCCTTGGGGAGCCACAAAATGATTTCTGGGAAAGCTGCCAGTAGGGTCAGGATGATCAGCATGGGGGCGAGGATGAAGATGACCTCGCGCAGCACCTGCACGACATTCAGCCCACCAATCGCTGCCGATATCAGCAGACATAACCCATAAGGCGGTGTGACCAGCCCGAAGGCGAGCGAGACGATTCCGATGATAGCAAAGGCGATGGGATCGACTCCTCCGGCCGCGGCGACGGGCATCAGCACCGTGCCAAGAATAATGATGGTGGGGATGGCGTCGATGAAGAGGCCGAAGATCAAAAAGAGCGCTGCAATCAGCATCGCGGTGCCGAAGGGCCCGAACTCCCACGCGGTCAACACACTGACGATCAGCCGTGGTGCGTTGTAAAAAGACAAAAGCCAACCAAAAGCCGAAGCGGTGCCAATGGCAAAAAGTGAGATCGCGGCAAAGCGCGCAGTGTCGTACAGGATGCCGCCCAGATCCCGAACGGTCACCGTGCGGTATACGAACATGCCAAGAACCAGTGCGTAGCCTGCTGCGATGATGGCACTTTCGGTGGGCGTTACAAGGCCGCCCACGATACCTCCGATCACGAAGACGGGCGTCAGCAACGCGAGCGCCGCGCCTTTCCACGCCGCCCAGAAATCAAACCAGTTGGGTGAGGCTGTCACGGGGTAATTGCGCGCTTTGGCAAAACAATAAACAGTGGCCATCAGCGCCAGACCAATCATCAGGCCAGGTATGGCCCCGCCTAGAAACAGTGCGCCAACGGAGACCTGCATGACCCCGCCCCAGACAATCATCAGGATCGAGGGCGGTATGATGACACCCATTACGGATGAACAAGCGGTGATCGCGACCGCGAACCGGGTGTCGTAGCCCTCTCTCTGCATTGCGGGGATCAGGATCTTCCCGATGCCCGCTGCATCCGCCGTCGACGACCCCGATATGCCCGCAAATAGCATGGATACCGCGACGTTCACATGGCCCAGCCCGCCAGGCAGCCAGCCCGTCAGCACACGCGCCAGTTCGATCAGCCGGTCCGTGACCTTGCCGGAGTTCATCAGGTTTGCCGCTAGCAGGAAAAAGGGGACCGCCAGCAGAATGAAAGAATTGTAAGACTGGAACATTCGATCCAGGACAATGAAGGGTGTCAGCCGCAATTCCAGCAAGACAACCGGGATGGTCGACAGACCGAGTGCGAATGCGACGGGAATGCGGATGAAGATCAGGATCAGAAAGACCACGATCAGCATCGTCGCAGCGGTACCAGTCTCCAGTATCATGCGTTTGAACTTTCTGGATTGCGATACCGTGCGATGGCCTCGACCAAGCGGTAGCCGGCAAACAGCAACCAGAACCCTCCCGCGATGGGGACGGAGACATGGGTGATCGCAAGATTGGCCCGCATCATGACAGACCGTTGGTTGGCTCCGAACTCGGTGTATTCGATCCCGTAAAACAAAAAGAGAGCGCCAAAGATCATGATTGCGATATGCACGACGCCGTTTTGCAGCAATTGGCCCAGTGGAGAAATCGCATCGCGGGTGATGCGGACATCGAAGTGCGTGCCATCCCACACGGCGACAATCGATCCGATCATGACGATCCAGACAAACAGGAAAGTCGCCAATTCCTCTGTCCATAGGAAGGTGGGGATCAAGCCAGTGTAGCGCGAAATCACCTGCATCGCGACCGGCACCGCGAGGGCTCCCATCATAACGCCAAGCAGAACACGCAGCACATTGCAGAGCTGATCAAGAGTTCGTCCAACCATGTTCCGCCCCAACTTGCCGCTGGTGTGCGGCATACCACGCTGACATCTGTGCAGACGGGCAGCCCTGAGGCCGCCCGCCAGCGCCGAAGTTACATGCCTCGGACGTTATCGAGAAGCTCGGTCGCGCCAAGCTCGGCGGCATAGGCGTCTTGCACCGGTTGGACCAGTTCAAGCATCTTCTCGCGGCCGACGAACTCATGGATTTCGATCTGACCGGCGTCTGCCATCTCTTGCAGGATCTTACCGTCCGCGCCGCTTTCCAAGGCGCGCCCAAAGGCGCCTGCAGCTTCGCCTGCGGCCATGATGGCAGCTTGCAGATCCGCATCCAGCCCATCGAAGGTTTTGGCAGACATTACGATGGGGCGTACCGTGATCGTGTGCTGTGTCAGTGAAATATGCGGGGCCACTTCGTAGAATTTCAGGTTCTGAATGGACGCGGCTTCATTCTCGAAGCCTGCGATCACGCCGGTCTGGATGGCATTGTAGACCTCATTGTATGCGATGGCCGAAGGGGCCGCGCCAACCGCGTCGAAAGTTTGCGCTTGAATGGGGGCACCCATGACACGCATCCGATGATTGGCGAGTTCTTCCATGTTGGTGATCGGCTTGGCCGAGGCCAGGTTCCGCACGCCGCCGCCATGGTAGCCCACAACCACGATACCTGCCTTCTCGCGCAGTTCAGTCTCAAGTGGGGCAAAAGCGTCCGAAGACAGAACCGCATTCCAGTGGTCCAGATCGCGGAACAGGAACGGCATATCCATCAGGGGAATAGATTCCGAAAACACCGCCATATTGGAGGGTGCCAGGATCGTATAGTCCACCGCGACCCCTTGATTGAGGTAGGTGACATAATCACTCTCTACACCCAGTTCGCCATTCAAACGCAAATCGAAGGCGACCTCGCCGTCATAGTTTTCCGCCACGAGCCGCTCGAATTCGCGCAGGGTTTTCGTGAAAGAGTGCTCCTCGTCGAACATGCTTGCCCCACGCAGCGTGACATCAGCCTGCGCGATCGAGGTACCGCCGAGCATGACGGCCGCGACGGCTGCCGCCTTCAGTGAAAAATTGAACATTCTATCCTCCCAGATCAAGTTCAGGTCTTGTTTTTTGGACCGATCAAGGTCCGGTTCCTTGGTCCGAAGTGTCAGTCGGAGAAGATGCCCGATCAGCGTCGACTTAAGGACAAGCCACCTGATCCGCTCTCCGCATCCTCTGTCGCGCGACCCTCGGTTATGCGGCAACTCAATACGAAAACTTGCATACTAGTCAACATATAAATGCTGTGCGAAAAGAAGATAATCAATTTTTCCTCTTAAGATCAGCGCTTGCATTGTCGTCTAGTATGCAAATTTACCCTGTCATTTCGCGATCAACTCTGCCAAACTGCGATAGAGTGAAGACGGGGAAGGTAGCAAATGGTGGCCTTGGGAGCCTTAGAACGCACGACGAGCAGTGACGTTGTCTTTGATGCGCTGTTTGACAAAATCACGCGGCTTGAACTGTTGCCCGGCACGAAGATTTCCGAAACCGACGTGGCAAAGTCATTTGGCTACTCCCGTCAACCGGTGCGTGAGGCGTTTACCCGGCTGGCAAATCTCAACCTGCTTCTAGTGCGTCCTCAACGGGCGACCATTGTCAGACCGTTCTCGCGTGAGTTGATCGCAAATGCGCGGTTCGTGCGAACGGCGATCGAACTTGAAGTCGTTCGTAGCGCGACGCTTGGCCGGGACACTTCAGTAGACGCAACATTGAAAGCGAACCTGCGCGAACAAGCCAATGCAATAGCAGCAGAAGACGTCAACCTGTTCCACGATCTTGATTATCAGTTTCACAAGCTTCTTTGCGCGTCCGCCCGTCGGGCCTTTGCCTTTGACATCATCGCAGAAAACAAAGCGCAGGTGGATCGTCTTTGCATGCTGGCCCTGACCAGCAAGGACGCGATGGAGGTCCTTTATGAGGATCACCAAGCGCTCTTTCAGGCGCTACTAGGCGGTGATGTAGCAGGAGCAGATCGGGTCTTGCGGCTGCATCTGGACCGACTGACGCCTACCATCGAAGCAATCTACACCACGCACAATGCGTACTTTGATGAATAGAGGCTGAAGATGAGATTGCTGTTTCTTGGACTGGTCGCCCTGATCGCGGTCTTGCACCTCTACATCGCCTGGTTTGAAATCTTCGCGTGGACAAGCCGCGGACCCGAGGTTTTCGACACTTTCCCGGCGGAGTTGTTTCCCCAGACGACACAGCTCGCCGCGAACCAGGGCGTTTATAACGCGTTTCTTGCCGTGGGATTGATCTGGGCCCTGTTTATTCGGGACAGCATCTGGCAGCGCCGCGTTGCCATCTGTTTTCTTTCTTTCGTTCTGGTGGCTGGGATCGCCGCAGCGATCACTGTTTCGCTGCGACCGGGCCTTTTTCAGATCGTGCCGTCATTGCTTGCGCTTCTCATCGCGACAATTGGCCTGCGTACTTCCTCTTCCAATTGAAGTATGTCGCCTGGCCCCTCTCGGGATCATGCCTTGCATGACCCTGCCGGGCAATGGACCCCGGCCTTGCGACAGATCTCCGCAACAGGCGCGCCTTCCTCGGCCTGCTTTCCAATGAACGCCTTCTGCGCGTCCGTGAATTTGGATACTTTCATCGTCATGCCTTCTCCCCAGCCAAAGGAAAACACGAGCGAAAAACTCTAACTCCGGATGGCAGGAAAATCGAGTTTCAGAACTAAGGACACCATGTGTTGCCGAAACGCAGCGAAAGTCCCAATCGGCCCTTATATGACCTAAGGCACAGTGAACCTTGGACAACCATCTAGCCCATCCATTATGGGGATAGCGTTGTTTGCACCGCGCCTGCTACCAGCGCACCCTTGCCCATAACTACACGCCGGGCGAGTGGCGACGCCGCAGCGACGGCCCGAATTGGGTCGCCGCTTACTAGGTAATCAGCAAGAAACCCAGCATTGAAGCTATCTCCTGCAGCGGTGGTATCAACTGGAGCGTCGATGGCAATTTGCGGGATGTACTGATTGCCCGCCGCATTCGAGACCAGCACGGGTTGATCGGCGTTTTTGACAACCACCAAGCTGGCTCCCAGAGACCGGTAATGTGCTGCGGTCGCATCTGGTTTGCTATGATTGAAATGTTTGGCCTCATCTTCGAAGGATGGGAGCACAATGTCGGAGCAGCCTGCAAACCGCTCAGTTTCGCGTGCCATTGCTTCCGCGCTCTCCCAGAGCTTGGGCCGCACATTTGTATCGTAGATGACGCGATGACCGGATTTGCGGGCGTCCGTTAACGCCTTAGCCAGTCTGTTGCGCCCTTCCTGTGGAAGGATGGCGACTGAAATACCGGTTAGATAGATGTTTTTCGAAGCGCTGAGCGCGGTATCGAGGTAATCTGCATCATTCGCCAAGGTTCTGGCGGCGCTTGTGTCGCGCCAGTAGCTAAAGCTGCGCTCCCCAGCATTCAGATGGATCATATAGAGACCCATTCCGCGAGTCTCGTGAGCTTCAATTAGCTCTGTCGTGATGCCAGCATTTTCAGTAAACTTACGAAACGCAGCACTGGTCTCATCTTGGCCAATCTTGGTTGCATATCGCACGCGACCGGCATTGCCCCACAACTGGGCGAGGTACCAGGCTGTGTTGAATGTGTCGCCTGCGAAACCTATCCCCATCAGGCTCGGATCGTCCGTGGGCGACAACTCGACCATGGCTTCGCCAAGAATGGTGATGTCTGGCATCTGGAGTTACCCGTTTGTCAGAATGGCCAAGGCGGCCTGAGACACGGCCTTGTCCTGTTCCGGCGTGCCAGACCCTACCCCTATGCCACCCAGAAGCATCTCTTCAACAAAGATGGGAAGGCCGCCACCGAGGCCCGTTACATCTCCAGCGGTCGCAGCGGCGATCGCGGGACGGACATGCTCAGGGATTGCGTCGGAAGGTGCGCCAATGGAAGCAGCGGTGCGCGCCTTGGCCCGCGCGCTCTTGAGGCTGAGGTACTTGGCCCCGGTCATGCGCAACTCGGCCAAGCTTACGCCACTGGCATCGACAATAACAATGCATTGCGGTTGGCCGATCTCTTCCGCTTTCGCCGAGGCGGCCTGCAGCATGGCGAGCGTGGCATGGTGGGTCAGGCGCTTGGTCTCTTCGATCAGCATGGGGGCACACCGTTTACATTGAGGAATACTGAATAGAGCGAAGTCGTACCGCAAATAAAGAGCCGGTTCAGCTTGGGCCCGCCAAAGCAGATGTTTCCCACAAGCTCAGGGATGCGGACTTTGCCTATGAGCACCCCGCTTTGATCAAGGCAATGAACTCCATCTGCTGCAGAGGTCCAGATACGCCCGTCTCGATCAAACCGAAAACCATCAAAGACACCGTCCGTGCAAGTGGCAAAGACCTCACCACCGGACAGAGTGTTATCTGGTTCTACCGTGTGTTTGCGGATGTGTCTTGGTCCATCCGGATCGTGAGTAACACCGGTATCTGCGATGTAGAGATGGCTTTCGTCTGGTGAAAACGCGAGACCATTAGGTTTGACATAGTCGGTCGTGACTTGATGGACGCTCCCATCAAGATCGACGCGGTAGACATGGCAGGCACCAATTTCGCTGTCGGCCCGTTCGCCTTCGTAGTCCATTAGAATGCCGTAGCTGGGATCAGTGAACCAAATGGTGCCGTCGGATTTGACGACCACATCGTTGGGCGAATTCAGACGTTTTCCAGCAAAGTTGTCTGCAACCACCGTGACAGACCCGTCAAATTCGGTGCGCGTGACGCGGCGGGTCAGATGTTCGCAGGTGATCAGCCGCCCTTGCCGATCAACCGTTTGGCCGTTGGAGTTATTGGAGGGCTGGCGGAACGTGGAAACAGAGCCATCCGTGTCGTCCCAGCGCAGGATGCGATTGTTCGGGATGTCGGACCACAAAAGGTACCGCCCCGCCGCGTTCCACACCGGCCCTTCTGACCAACGGGCCCCCGTCCAAAGACGTTCGACCCGTGCGTGGCCGACAAAACAAGCTTCAAAAGCCGGATCAATAACTTCAAATCCTGTACCGTCGATGACGCCGAACATGTTCTTTCCTTTAGGTAGATTGGGGGCGACAGAGCCGCCCCCGGGGGAGATTACCGGTCCAAAGCGCCGACGCCAGAGAAACGGAACGCTTCCTGCTCAAGTGCGTTCAACTCATCTGCACTCATTTGATCATGCGCCACTGTGATACGGCCAAGGAAGACGAAGGGAAGTTCGCCAGAGCGTCCTTCGAGATCCGCCTTGATCGCTTCTGCAGTGGCGGCGCCTACATCATCACCCATTCGCATAGGGGTCGCATCCAGCTCACCACGGCGGATTGCATCCAGTTCCAGGCCAGTACCGCCCCAGCCAGTGGAGAATATCTCTTTCTCTTTTCCGACTGACACCTGCGCTTCGACCGAACCCATGGCCATGGCCGTGTTGGCGTTGTGGATGATCTTGGCCTCCGGATACGACTGCAGGATGAGTGAGGTGCCAGCAAAACCGCCCTCGCGCTGATATTCGCCGTAGTGTTCATATACAGTGGTCCAATTGCCCTTTTCCTCAACGCAGGCTTTGAAATCACCCGAACGCTGGTTGTCGGTGATGCCAGGAATGCCACGGTTCATCGCCATGACCACATCGTTGCCGAGGCGGCCCAACATGTAGTCACACATGGTCAACGCACCGGCAGCCGATGAAAAGTCGAACCACGCCGCAGGCTGGTGCGACATATCTTTCAGTGGCGTGTGGAAGGCCCAGACATAGGTCGTCAGGTCATCTGTTTCCGCAGCCAACTTGGAGATGTTGTCGGCCTGGATCGCCAGTTCGGACGGACCAAAGATGACATAGTCATAGATGTCTTTGTCCTGCACAACTTGATTGGCATAGGTGGTTTGCAACGAATGTTCGATCTGACGCGACGCAAACTCCGTCGTTTCATAGGCAATGCCCAGCTCATCCAGACGTTTGGTCATGGCCAGATAATTGCGCGCCCAGAAATCGGATGTATCCGAAGACGGATAGATCAGTGCGATCTGGATGGGATTGTCCAGTGTGCCCGAAAACGGGACGGCCTCGGAGCCGACCACAGCCTGCATCGCTTCCAGTGCACCGTCTGCGTTGACCTCGCCGGGGACCCAGTGATCGCGGTCCGCGATGCCGGGCAGTTCGCGCAGTGGCAAGCTGCTATGTCCATCCGCGAATGCCGGTGTCGCCAAGACAGTCGTTGCAACCAGCGCTGTTGTCATTAAGTGTTTCATGAGGTTCCTCCCTTTGCATGAGAGCGGAGCCTTCGGCTGGGTTCGGGCTGCATCCCGGCCCAGCCACTCCGCTTTAAATTGCTGATCAACCGCTTGGTGTTGTGTTGCCAGCAGTGAGACCGCCAATCGCAAGCAGTGCGATCAGCAGGCCAATAATAGCTGCAGTAAAGCGCAGCGTTTTCTGTCCTTCAGGTGTTGAGAGCCCTGCGAAGAATCCACCGCCACCATCCCGGTCCTTTTTCTGGATCCAGGCGTACAGCGCGACGGATGATATGATGACGAAACCGGAGGCGACTGGCTGCCAGAAGAACTCGATCCGCAGGGTGACCAAGGCATTCAGCATCATGGCCAGCAGCAGCACCCCGGCGAAGGAGCCGAGCATGGACGCACGCCCACCAAACAGAGAGGTCCCGCCGACAACCACCGCCGCGATGACGTGCAAGTTAAAGAACGGGGCCATTGTCGCCTGAATGGCATTTTGTTTGCCGGTCAGCATCAAACCGGCAAGCGCCGCACAGGCGCCACAGAGCACATAGGCGTAGACTTTGTGGCGGTTCACCCCAATCCCGGTCAGTTCGGCCGCCTCAGGATTTGAACCGATGGCGATCGTGTAGCGCCCAAAATAGGTTCGGCGCAGAATGAAGTATCCAGCGACCATTGTCAGAATGCCGATCACAGCGGGCGTTGGGATAAAGAAAGGGGTCGATCCACGGCCCATTTCCGTCAGAACATCCGGGAACCGTGCGAGTACCAGGCCTTTGGCAAGCAGCAATGCCAGCCCCTTATAGACCAGATCCATGGCGAGAGTTCCGATCAGGTCCGGCACATTGAGACGGGTGATGATCAGCCCGTTCAACAGGCCCAGAAACGCACCAATTGTCAGCGCAATCGGGATCCCAAGATAGATCGAAAACCCGAATTGCTTAACGAGAAATGCCATGATGATTGAGGACAGCACTGCAACAGAGCCGACCGACAGATCGATGCCGCGCTGGGTGATGACGAAGGTCATGGCCATGGCCATGGGCATGTAAAGCGCGGCATCTTGGAGGATCAGCTCCAGATTGCTGATGCGATAGAACCGGTCAGGCGAGGCAATGGCCATAAACAAAAAGATCGCAATGATCATCGCCAAAGGCGCGATGATCGCCATGTAGGGTTCGATCCGTTCAGAGAACGGTTGTTTTACCGTTGTCGTTGCAGGGTCCGTTGCGGTGGTGGTCATGCCGCGTCCTCCTTTGCGCCAACGATAAGACCAAGAACTTCTTGGGTCGTGCTGTCGGCAGTGCGGACGACGCCAACATTTCTGCCTCTTCGCTGCACGTGTACGCGATCGGACACTTCAAAGACGTCATCAAGCGAATGGCTGATCAGGATCACGGCAAGGCCTTGTGCCTTGAGTGCCTTGATGAGTTTTAAGGTGCGCGCCGTTTCCTGAGGGCCGAGTGCGGCCGTGGGTTCATCCATCACCAGGACGCGTAACCCCTCGTGATAAACCGCCCGTGCAATGGCCACCGCTTGGCGCTGGCCCCCAGAGAGGCTGTCAGTCGGCGCATCCAGCGATCTAAGCCGCACACCGAGCCGTTCCATCAGCACGCGTTCCGTTTCTGCGCGCATACGTTTGTTGTCCAGCATGGTGATACCGAGCACTTTCTTCGTCAGCTCGTTGCCAAGAAACATGTTCGCCGCCGGGTCAAGGTGATCGGCCAGGGCAAGCGTTTGATATACAGCATCAATCCCAAGGGCCGCCGCATCCGCGTGGTTGGAAAAAGTGACTGGCTTGCCATCGAGATAAATTTCGCCCTCGGTTGGTTGATAGACGCCCGTGAGCACTTTGATCAGTGTCGATTTGCCTGCGCCGTTGTCACCAACGATCGCCAGCACTTCACCTGGGTAGGCGTCCAAATCAACGCCAGCGAGGGCTGTGACGCCGCCAAAGCGTTTGGTGATGTTACGCATTTTGACAATGGGCTCACTCATGAGAAACCTCGTAGCTTAAGCAGGGTTGGCTGCCGAAAATCAGGAGACGTCCCCGATGCAAAGTGAGATGCACCGGGGAGTTGGGAGGTGTTACCCGTTCCAAATCGCCTTGTAGGCGTCGCGGTAAGGGATATCGGGATCAAAGGCGTTGCTGTCGCCCATCTTCTCCAGCCCCTCTTTGGTCACCAAGGCCGGTGAAGTGACATAGCCAGAACACGCCTCGCCTTGGATTGCGCGGTTCAACTCGTCCACCAGCTGCCAGCCTTGCAGGTTCAGCGGCTCGGCCACAGTGATGGTCTGGTAGCCGCTGCTGCGGATGCGCTGGAAGGCGGCCTCAGAGCCGTCACCGGCAGAGCCTGCCTGCGGCCCCTGCTCAGGTGCCAGACCGGCAGCGGCCAATGACGGCCCCATGAAGTCAAAGTAAAGGTCATTGATCGCCAGCGCATGCGTCCAGCTTTCACCGTACTTTTGCAGAAGCGATGTGGTTAGTGGCCCCATGCGCGTGGATGTATCCGCGATAGGTGTGTCGACGTATTCAAGCACGGTGCCACCAGCAGCCTCAACGACGTCTTTCAGGCGGTCAGCCTTGTCGATCGCGATCTGGTAGGTGCTGTCGGTGAAAATGACGACACCGATATCTTTGCCACCGTCCTCCAGCGCCCATTCTGCAGCCACTTCCGAAACGGTCATCGCATCAGTGGACACATTGGCGAATATCCCGCCCGGCGCGTCGCAGCCGATCTTCGGACCTGAATGCCAGGCTACCATCGGAATATCTGCGCTAACCACGCCCTCAAGTGCGGCCTGCTGTTCAACGGCGTCGAAACCGTTGATGATGATCCCGTCTGGTTGAAGTGCAAGCGCCTGACCGATGGCGCCCGTGCGGCCCTGTATCGAACCCGCACCGTCCAGCACTCGGACTTCCCAGCCAATTGCCGCGGCGGCTTCTTCGATCCCGCCGGTTACACCCAGGATACCTCCATTTTTCAGATCCCCTGCCAACACGACGATGGACTTGCCTTCTGCACCTGACGGGCCTGTTGTCGGACCATCCCAATCGGCGGCCAGCGTTGTGGTTGCGGTCATCAGCGTCGTTGCCAACAGTCCGGCTATGAATGTTCTCTTTTGCATGTGGTTCTCCTCCCTTTGCATATGCGCCCAACCACCCAGCGGTGATTGGACCTGATAGTCGTCCCTGCATGGACGTATTTGTTCAGCGTTTATCTGCCCCTTTGCGGCGTTGCGCGTAGCCTGCGATCCCGATGGCGATCAGCAGGGTTACCCCGTTGAAGAGCGGCTCGACCCAGAAAGAACCGCCAAATTGCTGGATGCCCGAAATGCCAACGGCAAGGATGGCGACGCCGACAATGGTGCCCCAAACATTGACCCTGCCCGGTTTGATTGTTGTTGACCCAAGGAAAGCTCCGACCAACGCGGGCAACAGGAATTCAAGACCGACGCTAGCTTGTCCAATGCGCAGTTTTGCCGCCAACAAAACACCTGCCAAAGCGGTCATTGCACCCGAAGCCACAAATGCGCCGATCACATATTTGCGGGTCGGAATACCGTTCAGTTGCGCTGCTTTCTGGTTGGCACCAATCGCGTAGAGATAACGACCCACGGGTGTGTATTCGAGCACGATCCACATGACCACCGTTATGGCCAAAAGGTAGTAGCCAGTGATGGGCAGGCCAAAGACAAAGGTGGTAGACAGGCCGTAGAAACCATCCGGCAATACCCCCACCATTTGCCGCCCACCGGTGTGCCAGAGTGCGAGCGCATAAAGGACGGTTCCTGTGCCTAAGGTGGCAATAAAGCTGTCGATCTTGGCAACTTCCACAAGGAGCCCATTCAAAAAGCCTGTGAACGCGCCCAGCACCAAAACGATTGCCACCGCCATCGGCCAGGGCAGCCCGATCATTGTTTGAAGTGAGATCGCCAAAATATGCCAAAGGACAATGCCATAGCCGACGGTCAAATCGATGCGGCCCGCGGCCATTGGGATCATCGCCCCCAGAGACAGCAGCGCAATGATTGCCTTGTCGCTGACAATCGCACGAAGGTTCAACATCGTGGGGAAGGTCTTGGGCAGCAAGATCGAAAAGAGGATGATGAGAAATACCGTCAAGATCACCAGCCCGTAGACCGGCAAAAAGCGGCCCAGGCGCGCCAAAGGGGAAAGTCCATTCAGTTCGGCCTTGGTAGGTTCCAGCGCGCCGCTTTCAAGCGATTGCATGTGCGCCTCCTTCTGATTTCATGTTCCCGGCGGAGGCCGCCTGTATCAGGTTTTCGGCACTCAACCGGGTGCCGGACAGTTCATCCACAATCTCACCTTGGCTGAAGACGATAGCGCGGTGGCAGATCGCGGTGATTTCCTCAAAATCAGTCGAAATGACGAGAATACCGACACCTGCCGCCAGCGCTCGGTTGAGGAGTGCGTAGATCTCTGCCTTGGCCCCGACGTCGACACCAGCGGTGGGATCTTCGCAGAGCAGAAGACGTCGGTCTGTGGCGAGCCAGCGCCCGATCACAACCTTTTGCTGGTTGCCGCCAGAAAGTGCTTCGATTGCGAGGCTTGGATCATTTGGCGAAAGGCCCAACTCGGCACCGATGATCGCGGCTTGATCCGCTTCCATACGCGGTGATTGTATGTTGAGCAGCTTTCGCCCAATGCCTTTGGGATTGAGAAAAGTATTCTCTCGGATGCTCAGGCTCATTGCCACAGATTCTTCGGTGCGGTCTTTGGCGACCAGGCCGATGCCTGAAGACAACGCTTGTACTGGATTAGAAAGGTCCGGTGTCTCCCCGTGCAGAGTCACCTGCCCCTCAAAGGCATTCAAGCCGAAAAGCGCACGCGAGATGGCCTCGTGCCCTGCACCACGCAGCCCGACCAGGCCGACAATTTCGTTCTTACGAAGGGTGATGCTCATGGGGCCAACTTCGGCCACCTTGAAATCTGTCAGCTTAAGGACTTCGTCCCCCGGTTCGGCAGAGAGTTTCACGGTTTCGCGTGCCTTGCGGCCGACGATCTTTTGAACCAGTTCTTCCGGCGTCGTGTGGTCAATGTCGCGCACGCCCACAAGCATCCCGTCACGCAGTACGGCGACCCGGTCGGCAATCTGAAAGATTTCGTCAAGGCGGTGGCTTACATAGATCATGCCCACCCCTTGATCGCGCAACGGGCGGATGGCCTCAAAAAGGCGCTCCACCTCATCTGCTGGCAGAGAGGCCGTCGGTTCATCAAGGACCAGAAACTCGCTGTCTACCGCAAGCGCACGCGCAATTGCTACGAGAGACTTCTCCGTGCGTGTCAGGTTCTCGACCCGGGTCGTCGGATCGAAGCTGCAGTCTACTTTCCTTAATGCCTGCGCTGCAAACTGCTCCACGTCGCCCCACTTGATGAGGCCGCCTTTCCGTGAGTAGCCAAGTGCCAAAGCGATGTTCTCTGCCACAGTCATCCACTCGATCAGGCCAAGGTCCTGATGAATAAAGGCGACTTTCTGGCGCTCTCCAAATCCTGCCGGCCGATGGGTGTATTCCACCCCGTCAATCATCACTTTGCCGGCATCAGGTTTGTGGATACCGCCGAGCACTTTGATCAGAGTCGACTTGCCTGCTCCGTTCTCGCCTAGCAGCGCAAGAATTTCACCACGCCCAACGGAAAGCGACACATCTTTCAGCGCGTAGGTGCCGCCGAAATGTTTGTCGATGCCGTCAAAAAGCAAACCTGACTGCAGGTTCGGCATTGCGTATCCTCCCGAATTACGGCCTTGCTTTCTGATGAAAGTTACCCGTAACATTCGTCAAGGTTAGGGGTTAATTCATGCCCGTCAAGAAGAAAGTTACCCGTAACGTAAATTGTCGAATATGGCCAAAAAAAGACCTAAAAACAACACTGTAAGCCTGATGGAAGTGGCACGGGCTGCTGGAGTGTCAAAGATGACAGCCAGCCGAGTGCTCAGGCAAGGGGGTGGGTACTCAGAGAAAACCCGAGCATTGGTCATGCAAAAGGTCGATGAGCTTGGCTATTTGCCGAATCGATTGGCGACGGTTTTCGCAGGCGACAGCGTTTCGACATTTGTGGGAGTGTCGATTCCAGACCTGGGAAATGAGGTCTTTAGTCAGGTTCTAGAAGGGATTGATCGCAAGCTTGGAGCCTTTGGGCACCAATCAGTCCTGGGCCTGACACAGCATACTCAGGAGGCCGAAGAGGAATGGATCAAGACGGTGCTGTCGTGGCAGCCTGCAGGGTTGATCCTGACCGGACGCTACCATTCAGTCCGCGCCACCGAGACGCTGCGCGCTTCGGGCATTCCACTTGTGGAAATCTGGGATTTAAACTCAAGTCCCCTCGATATGTGTGTCGGGTTGAACCACTTTGACAGCGGTTTTGACATGGGGCGGTACCTGACGGGCCTAGGGTATGCAGCACTTGGATACGTGGGTACCTCCCATGACACAGCGAGCGCTGCAACGACCCGCCTTGACGGGTTTTGCAAAGCAGTTGAGGGCGGCGGCGGCACCGTCGCCAAACAGCTTTGCTTGCACGACACCGCCACCTACTACACTGGGTTTTACGGCACCGAACAACTGCTGGCAGCAGGCAACGAAATCGACTGCATATTCTACCAGAATGACGCAATGGCTTTCGGCGGGTTGCAATACGTACAGTCAAAAGGCCTGCAAGTTCCGCAGGATATCGGTATCGCAGGATGGGGTGATCTTCCGATTGCTTCAGTCCTGCCTATGCGATTGACCTCTATGCACGTGCCTCATTTGAAACTGGGGCAAGCGGCGGCTGAAATGATGTTGGCGCGTCTGCAGAATGAGCCGGTGGCGCCAACCCGTGACATTGGATTTAAGCTGATCCCCGGCAGCACTGTGAGGCAACCGCGCTAAGTTGTGCCGCCGACCACCAATGCCGCGCCCAAATCTATGTGACGTGGAACGTCTTGTCCGGAAAAGAGCTGATCCAGCGTTTGCGCCACAAGCTCACCAATACGTCGTGCATGCACATCGACTGTTGTGATTTGAGGCTCCGAAACAACCGCGACATCAAACTGCCCAAACCCAGTTATCGCCAAATCGTCGGGCACCATGATACCTAGGCGTCTGCATTCGCTCAGTGCGCCAAAAGCAACCGTGTCTGACACGCAGACAAGCGCATCAACGTCGGCAAGGGTGGCACGCATATTGCGTATGCATGCCGCACCATCGCGCATCGAGACCGGAGCTGGTCCTGCATCAAGTAAACGGACTTCGGGCAATCCAAGGGCCTGCGCGCGCGCAATAAGCCCGGCACGCCGTTCGGCACCGCGCAGGTCTGCGCCCGCTGACGCGCCTACGAAGGCCAATCGTTTCCGCCCCGTATCCACCAAGTGGTCTACAATCAAACTCATGGCTGCCGCGTTTGAGAAGCCTATGGCATGCCCCAAAGGCGCGTCGGGCAGGTCCCACATCTCGATAACCGGGATCGGTAGCGCCCCAACCAATGCCCGCGTTTCCTCCGTATGGTGGCCGCCGGTCATGACAAGTGCTTCGGGGTTCCGGGCCAACAACTGGCGCACCAACTCTTCTTCCCGCTCCACTCGGTAATTCGTCGCCCCGAGTAGGATTTGCATCCCGGTCTGATCAAAAGCTGTTGTCATGCCGCGGAACGTTTCGGCAAAGTTTGCATTATTGACGGACGGCAGCGTTACCGCGATGAACCCGCTCCTTTGCGTACGGAAAGCCGTTGCCGTACTGTCATAGATGTAACCAAGCTGCCTTGCGACTTTGCGGACTTTGGCGCGTGTATCTTCGCTTACCGTTTTGTCATCGCGAAACGCACGGCTGACAGTCATAGGCGAAACACCTACGGCCGAAGCGACATCGCGCATGGTCACGCGTGGTTTCATGCAAAACTACCGGGCAAATTCATGACACCGTGTGACATGATGGTGAATTGATCCTTCAAAGAACTCGGCCACGATCTCTCCCGTTACATCTTTCGACTGAAAGCGAGCTGGACTGTCAAGCGCGGTTTCCATCACCGCTTTGTCGGGATAGCTAATCGCGAGGATCAAAGGGAACTCCGGTGCGCCTTCATCGCGGTCATCAGAGAACATCACCCGCACATCACTGTTGCCCGGGAACTGTTCCCAAAGCGGCACCAGACGCTCCAGAACGGCAGCGCGGAAAGCGTCTGTCTGACCCGCCTTAACAGAGCCTTGAAAAAGCGCAAATCGCGTAATCATGGTTCTAGCTCGCTTTTTGCACCTTTGAAAAACTCCATAACAGCAGCCTGGTCCTCGCCGCCCAGACCAGCGGCGGTAAGCATGCGATGAATTTCAGTACAAAGCGCGGTCAGGGGCATGGATGTGCCTGTCTGACGCGCAAGATCATTCACCATATTCAGATCCTTGACCATGTTATCGATACGCCCTGTGCGGCGATAATCCTTGGTTGCAAATCGGGGCATGTATTCTTGCAGGAGCGCGCTGTCGGCCCGCCCGCCTTTGAGCGCCTGCGGGATTTTTTCGGCGTCAACACCGCCATCAAGCGCGAGTTGCGTTGCCTCTGCCACCGCCAGGAATCCCAATCCGCATAGTACCTGATTGATCAACTTGGTTGTCTGCCCGGCACCGGGGCCGCCCATATGTGTCATGTTCTTGGCAACGTGAGCCAGTGCGATCTTGGCGCATTCCACATCTGCCTCTGCGCCGCCAAGCATCAACGTCAACTCGCCAATTAGAGCTTTTGGGGCACCACCGGACAAGGGGCTGTCGACCCAAGCCAAACCCCTGTCCGCAGCCATTTCGGCGAAGCGGCGCGTTGCGTCTGGTTCGATTGATGACATGTCGATGATGAGTGTGCCGGGTATTGCTCCATCAGCGATCCCGTTTTCGCCAAAAGCGGCGATTTCGACAATCCGCGAAGAGTTGAGCGATGTAATCACATAGTCTACGCCCGTCGCCGCCTCTGCAGCTGACGCGGTGGCAAGCCCCCCCTTGTTGACCAGCCCGGCTACCTTTTCGGCATCCAGATCAAATACCCGCAGGGTGTTTCCGGTCTCGAGCAGACGGGCCCCAATGGCCCCACCCATGGCCCCTGCCCCGATCAGTGCAATTGTTTCTGACATGTCGACCTCCTTACAGCGACGCCGTTATCCCGCCATCCACAAAGAGCGTGTGACCGTTTACAAAACTTGACGCCTCCGAAGACAAGAAGACACAAGCTCCAACAAGTTCATCAACCTTCCCCCAACGGCCCGCTGGGGTGCGTTTTTCAAGCCAAGCAGAAAATTCAGGATCCGCGACCAGTGCAGCATTCAATGGCGTGTCAAAATAACCTGGTGCAATGGCATTGCATTGCAGTCCGTAGCGAGCCCAGTCTGTTGCCATACCCTTGGTCAAATTGGCCACCGCACCTTTTGTCGCGGTGTATGGCGCAATGCCGGGTCGGGCGAGAGCTGTCTGAACTGAGGCGATGTTGATTATCTTTCCGCCTCCGCGCGCGATCATATGCCGTGCGCAGGCTTGTCCAACATGAAAAACTGACGCGATGTTGGTTTGCAGCAAACGCTCGAACGCATCAGCTGGGAAGTCTTCGAGCGGTGTGCGATGCTGCATCCCCGCGTTGTTAACCAAAATGTCGATTCCGCCGTGGTCGGCTTCGAATGTATCCACTGCCGAGCGGACAGCGTCATGGTCTGTCGCGTCAAAAGCCAGTTGCTGCGCTACCGTCCCCTCGCCCTTCAGCTTCTCGGCGGCTGCGGCCAATTTACTCTCGTCACGCCCATTCAACACGATTTTTGCGCCCGACGCCGCCAGCCCGCACGCGAGGGCAAACCCGATCCCCTGGCTGGACCCCGTGATCAGCGCGCGCTTACCCGCAAGCGAGAATAGATCTGACATTTGCGTTTTCCTTCGGTTGACCCGTTGACCTAGCCGCAATGGTACCGATAACATGTTACCGGTATCAAGCCTTGTCAACCGGGAATCGTCGATCATGTCAAAACCCATAATTCTACAAGCAGGACCCTATCCTGAATGGGATCAGAAACCACTGGATGCTGCTTTTGACGCAAAGCGTCTCTTCGATGTTCCCGACCCCGGAGCCGTTGTTGCGGAGTTCGGCCCGGCAGCGCGGGCAATTGCAACGCGAGGGGAAATTGGCGCTGGCGCTGAGCTGATAGAAGCGTGCCCGAACTTGGAAGTTATCAGCGTCTATGGCGTTGGCTATGACGCAGTGGATATCGCGCTTTGCCAGCAAAAAGGTATCCGCGTGACCAATACGCCGGATGTCCTGACAGGGGATGTCGCTGACCTCGGTGTGGCGATGATGCTGTGCCAATCCCGCGGCATGATTGGAGCGGAGGCCTGGGTGCGCGAGGGAAGCTGGGCCACCAAGGGCCTTTATGATCTCAAGCGCCGGGTCTTTGGCCGCAAAGCTGGTATTCTAGGGCTTGGCAGGATCGGTTTTGAGGTTGGCAAACGACTGGCGGGCTTTGATATGGACATCGCCTACACCGATATTGCCGCAAAAGATTACGCGCCAGACTGGAGCTTCCTGCCTAGCGCCAAAGCATTGGCAGAGCATTCCGACTTTCTTTTCGTCACGCTCGCTGCCAGCGCTGAGACCCGTCACATCGTAAACAGGGAAATCATCGAAATGGTCGGCCCTGATGGTATGATAATCAATATCTCACGTGCGCCAAACATTGATGAGGACGCACTGATCACAGCACTTTCCTCTGGGGCGTTGGGTTCTGCTGCCCTGGATGTCTTCGAAGGCGAGCCTGCCTTGGATCCCCGTTTCCTTGAACTGCCCAATGTTCTGCTTCAACCGCATCATGCAAGCGGAACAATCGAAACCCGAAAGGCAATGGGTCAGCTCATGCGTGACAATCTTACCGCCCATTTCGCAGGGCACCCGCTCTTGACCCCAGTTGTGTGAGGCTCTGATGAAAACATTGACAATTCACGCGGCTAAAGACTTGCGAGTTGAGGAACGCCCCGAGCCAAACCCGGGCACAGGCGAGGTCCTGGTGCAATTAGAGGCCGGCGGTATCTGTGGCTCTGATCTGCATTATTTCAACCACGGTGGTTTTGGTACGGTACGTCTGCGTGAACCGATGATACTGGGCCACGAAGTGGCGGGCCGGGTCAAAGCTTTGGGCAGCGGTGTGACGGAGCTTGCCATCGGGCAACGCGTTGCGGTCTCGCCATCGCGTCCTTGCGGCGTCTGTAAGTTCTGCCAGATGGGTCAACAAAATCACTGTCTCGACATGCGATTTTATGGCTCGGCCATGCCATTTCCGCATATCCAAGGTGCCTTTCGCGAACTGCTTGTCGCGGATGCCCGCCAATGCGTGCCGACCAGCCTTTCCGCAGCGGAGGCCGCGATGGCTGAACCTTTGTCCGTCGTGCTTCACGCGTCAAAACAAGCAGGCGATCTATCCGGCAAACGGGTACTGGTCACGGGTTGCGGGCCAATTGGTTTGCTCTGCGTGCTGGTGGCCAAGGCGGCCGGTGCAATCGAGGTTGCCGCAACTGACATCGCTTCCTTCACTTTGAACAAGGCCAAAGAGTTGGGGGCGCATAACGTCCACAACGTTGCTGAAGCGCCAGATGTGTTTGACGCCTATTCCGCAGACAAGGGCCATTTTGACGTTCTTTTCGAATGTAGCGGGGCTTCAACTGCTTTGTCCGGAGCAGTCTCGGCTCTTCGACCCGGCAGCAGGATTGTCCAACTGGGACTGGGGGGGGACATGACGCTTCCTTTGCAGGCGATGACAGCCAAAGAGATAAGTCTGATTGGCTCCTTCAGGTTTCATAGCGAATTCCCGTTAGCCATAGAAACAATGGAACGTCGGGTGATCGATGTTACACCGCTTTTGAGTGAAACCTATCCTATCGCTGAGGCCACGAGCGCTTTCGAAATGGCCGGAGACCGCTCCCGTGCGATCAAGGTGCAGATAGCTTTTTGAGGTTGAGAGAGTGACACGTCGGTTTGAGTTACCTGGGGGGCCGGTGTTTGCCTGGAACCGGACCGAAACGAACCGAACCGGAACATGCTGTGAGCTTTGCCTTTAGTCTGCAGTCCGGAATGGGGACAAACAGATACAACGATGAAATTTGGCTGGCCTCGGTGCATCAGATCACGGTGCACGGGTATTCGGCACGGTAGGTGTTGCGCAGATTAGGGGGCGCCTGATAGGCACCCCCCTTCATCAGACCCCGGCTTACTTAGGCAGCAGGACCTTATCGACCACGTGGATCACACCATTCGCCTGATCGACATCGGCAATTGTGATTTTGCCTGCGTTCCCGTTTTCGTCAAACATGTAGATGCTGTTCCCGCGCACCTGGGCTGAGATGGCGTCACCTGACAGAGTCTCAAGATGTGCAAAGCCGTCCGCGCTATTTGCGGCGGCGGATTTTAGTCTCGCGGCGGACAAGTCTCCTGCGATCACGTGTGCGGTAAGGATCTTGGTCAGCTGATCCTTGTTCTCAGGCTTCAAGAGGGTCTCAACTGTCCCGGCAGGCAGTGCCGCGAAGGCGTCGTTGACAGGGGCAAAGACGGTAAAAGGGCCCTCACCCATCAGCGCATCGACCAGACCTGCGGCCTTTACCGCGGCGACCAGTGTTGTGTGGTCGGCAGAATTCACAGCATTTTCGATGATGTTCTTCTCTGCAAACATCGGTGCGCCACCCACATCGGGATTGGCCGCAAAGGTTGTGGTGGCGGTAAGGGCAATTGCGATGGCCGCTCCGGCGGCTTTGACTGTATTGAACATGGGATTTCCTTTCAGTGATGTTCTTGGCCTCTGGTGAGACTGCTGAAAGAGACGACTGCGCGGGGCATTGAGTTTCAGACCGGCTTCTCACGATTAGTTGTTGGTAAATTCTGGCGACAGCGAAACTGTGCACGTCAGGAATCCGTCCCTGTTGCCAAAGGCTGCAAGGAGATGAACATGCGCGATGACACAGAAGAGACGACATTGCTGCGGCGTCACACTCTCATCACGAGGGTGACCCACTGGGTTTGGGCGATTAGCAGTTTCTTCCTATTGCTGTCGGGTTTGCAGATATTCAACGCACATCCTGCACTCTATTTAGGGGATCAGAGTGGCTTTGCCTTCGACAACACTGTTTTCGAGATCAGCGGGCAGGACGGCAAGGGATACATGAGCGTCTTTGGCGTCAGTATCGATTGGATTGGCTGGCTGGGATGGTCTGATGGGGCCGCGCGTGCTTTTCCACAATGGGCTACGATCCCTAGCGGTGTTGACCTCGCGACTGGTCGGGTGATCCATTTCTTCTTTGCCTGGATTCTCGTGACAACGCTGCTGATCTGGGCGCTTGCTGCCTTCTTCTCCAGACACTTTCAGCGCGATCTTATGCTGCGCACCACAGATGTGTCAGCGGTCTTGCGTGATGTCAGGGACCATTTGCGGCTCCGTCTTCATCACGGACCACGATACGGGCCGCTGCAGCGGCTGACGTACGGTTTGGTTCTGTTTGGCTTGTTCCCCCTTATCGTCGCTACCGGTCTGGCCATGTCGCCCGGGCTGAATGCGGTCATGCCGTGGTTGCCTGAAATTCTTGGTGGCAGGCAGACCGCGCGCACCTTGCACTTCGTTGCGGCCTTCGGCCTGCTTGCTTTTGTTGTCGTGCACCTGGCGATGGTCGTGCTTGCCGGGCCAGTGAATGAAATGCGTGCCATCACAACCGGGTGGTACCGCGCCGATACGGGCAATCAGAAGGAAGATCACAATGACGCTTAACCGCCGGCGTCTGCTGCGCCTTGGTGCATCTGCCGCAACTGCAGGGTTGGCGGGATGCAAAGTTCTGGACCCGCTTAGCGCCCCTGATAACCAGCTGCGCCAGTTCATGGCACGCGCGAATGACCTGACCCGCAAGATGCAAAGAGGTCTTCTGGACCGCAACGCGCTTGCAACGGAGTTCAGTCGGGCGGACATCCGTCAGTCACAGCACCCCAATGGCGTAACAAACCCGCAGGACGACGACTACCTGACAGTGCAGGCAGAGGGCTTTCGCGACTACCGCCTGCAAGTGACAGGGCTGGTGGAACGGCCCCTGTCGCTTTCACTTGCGCAATTGCGGGCGATGCCGACCCGAACCCAGATCACCCGCCACGATTGTGTCGAGGGGTGGAGTTGCATTGCAGAATGGACAGGTGTGCCCTTGTCTCAGGTACTGAACCGAGCAGTTTTGCGACCTGGTGCGCGCTATGTTTTGATGCACTGCTTTGACACCATCGAGCGCAGCTTGACTGGCAGCGTCAAGTACTACGAAACCATCGACCTGACAGATGCGTATCACCCTCAGACTATACTCGCGTGGGGGATGAACGGTAAAAGCCTTCCCATACCCAACGGCGCGCCACTCCGTCTGCGTGTTGAGCGACAGCTGGGCTATAAGATGGCCAAGTACATTCGCGCCATCGAAGTCATCAACGATTTTTCAGAATTTGGCCGCGGCAAGGGCGGCTATTGGGAAGACCGGGGCTATGAATGGTATGCGGGGATCTGATCAGTGGAGGTCTTGCCGCTACGGAAGCTGCAACTCTTTGGCGTTCCTGCCCGTCTTGTTCGGTGAGAAATGCATAAACGGCATCCAGGGCGCTCATGAAAGACCTTTCGCGATGGCTCAGAAGGAACAAGAAAGAGCCACTTGAAGACATCGATCTGGAAAGCATCGCATCCATTGTCCAGATGGTTGAACCTGCAGAGCCTGATGACGATCTGCTTTCCCGGATCGAGCGCAGGATTGACAACCAGATCGCCGCCGAGCCGGAACGATGGAATGATCCGGTATTCAACAGACGGCTGGTGTTTGCAGCCCTCGCCGTTGGCGTGCTCATCGGATTGTCTGGGCCGGTCCTCCTACAGTCACGGCAAAGCATTGTTGCACAGACAGGGACGGCAAGCCCCTGGATACCGCTTGGATCGGTAAGTCTGCACGGCAATGCGCTACGCAGTTTTGTGCGCGCAAAGTGCGAAGGCCAGACTCATTTTTTCATCACTATGCACGGTTTCCATAGTGATAAGGACCACGGGAAAAGCGCCGCCACTGATCTGCTGATGAAGAACGAAGAAAAAATCTTGATGGAGTGCATCTTTTAGCAATTGGCCTGCGTACTTCATGTAAAAGGGAAGCGAGAGGGCAAAACATGGGTGTGACAAAGCTGGTGCCCAGATCTCAAAGAACCGTGCGAGCGGGGGGAAAGATGGGGACAGCTGAACAGTCCCGCAAATTGGCAGATCTGCTGGAGGCGTGTGCGCGTGCCGACCGCGTGGCCTTTCGGAGTTTTTATGACCTCAGTTCGCGGTATGTGTTTGGGGTAACGCTGGCAATACTGCGTGACCGCGAAGTTGCCAGCGAAGTTGCCCAAGAGACCTACGTGCGCATCTGGCGTCGTGCCCATCAGTTTGACCCAAATGGTGGCAATCCTTTGTCCTGGATCGGCTCCATCGCCCGTAACTGTGCCATCGATCGTCTCAGGTCAGATCGCGCACGGGGCTTTGTAGAGTTTTCGGACAAAGTGCCGGATATTGCAGGAGGAGACGATCCGGCGACACAGATGCTCGACAGTATGGTTATACGCAGGCTGCTGGACGATTTACGCCCCGAATACCGCAGGGCACTCTTGCTCTGTTATTTTCAGGGCTACAGTTACAACGAATTGGCAACCGTGCTGGATGTTCCCATCGGCACGGCAAAAAGCTGGGTGCGCCGAGGATTGGCCGCATTGAAGGAAGCAATGGTATGAAGAAAACGAGTGCCGCAGGTTTTGAAGTGATTGAAGCAGCTTTGGGCGGCTTGGACACGCGTGCAGCCCTTCCGGGCACGCGTCCAGATTTGATGGAGGAAGTGGACGCGCTCAAGAAGATGCTGTCACCCTTGTTGCAGACCCTACCTCAGGCAGAGCCACCTGCAGACCTGTTCGATGCGATCGAAGCAGAGATAGACGATATGCCCCAAGATCAGACACAGGCGATCTATGCCGGTGATGGCGATTGGGAGCAGCGGTCCGACAAGATCTGGAAAAAGATACTCGGCGAAGACCCTGAAACAGGGCGAACGATGTATCTGTTGCGGTGTCTACCGGGGGCGCAAATAAAGCAGCACCCACATCATCGGGCGGAGCATTTGTTCATCATCGAAGGCGAGTTGTGGATGGACGGGAAGCTCTTCAAAGCGGGGGACGCACAGACGTCGTCGCCAGGTAGCGAACACAAGGTCATCGATATGCCAAACGGATGTCTGGTGCTGGTGAGTGCGTAGCGCGGCTATCCGGCAATGTGCCGAAGCCACAGCAACCAGAACGCGGCAGACAGCCATGGCCCGAAAGCCAGACGGTGTTGGCGCGTCAACAGACCGTAGAACAGCGCCGCAATGGCGGCCATGGCAACGAGCAGCGGCAGGTCGCGCCACCCCAGCCACGCGCCAGCGGCCGCGAGAAGCTTGGCATCGCCCAGACCCAGTCCGTCCTGTCCGGTACGACGAAAGAACCACTCCCCAATTGCCGCAAAACTAAGATACCCGGCTACAGTACCGATAAGTGCAGTCTGCAGACCGATACCGCCGGGAAGCGTGGCAAGCAGCACGCCCATTCCCAACAGCGGCAGACTGGCCCGGTCGGGAATACGCAACGAGTGCAGATCGCGGATCGAAATCCACACCAGATAGGCGCCAAGCACTGACGAGGCAATCAGTTCTGCATTTCCAATTCCAAGATGTGGCACACAGACCTCTGATCTTAATTCTCTGCATCAGAAGGTACGAAGGATCGGGCAATTATGTTTCGGGCCCTGAAACTTTTCCGCCCGGCATTCCGTCTTGTTGGATGCAGCACCTGATAACTCCTGCAGGCGGGTAACCGCCCCGGGGCTGAACTCCGCTGTCGCACGACACCTCTCACACAAGGAGCCTCCTTTTGTGCACGGGAAAGATGTGCGCAATCACGATCAGAAAGAGGATTTCAAATGAAAACCAAAAATGTACTGACCCTCAGCACGGCGCTTGTGGCCGCGCTGGTGGGTGCGACAGGGACGGTCATGGCATCGTCTCATCGGGAGGCCCCGGCGATCACCGAGCACCCAAAAGTGGACGGGACAGACATGTATCTGTTCCGCAGTTACGAGCCCGGCCGCGAAGGCTATGTCACGATGCTGGCGAACTACCAGCCGCTCCAGGTCAATTATGGCGGGCCCAGCTATTACACCATGGACGCCGATGGCATCTACGAACTGCACATCGATAATGACGGCGATGCGATCGAAGATCTGACCTTTCAATTCGACTTCGAGAACCAGCTGGCAAACGGCGGCGCGGGCATCGGTCTGGACATTGGTGGGGAAAATGTAGCAATCCCGCTGAAGTATGCAGGCCCCATCCTTGCCAATGACCAATCCCTGCTGAACGAAAGTGAAAGCTACACCGTCACCTTGATCGAAGGTGACCGCCGCAGCGGCACGCGCACCACGCTTACGCGCTCGGGGTCTGGCAGCACATCATTCACCAAACCGTTGGACCATGTCGGAATCAAGACATTGCCTGACTATGATGCCTATGCGGACCAATACATCTATGACTTTGATCTGCCCGGCTGCGACCTGCCCGGCCGGGTATTCGTTGGCCAACGTGCAGAGGCGTTTGCCCTTAACCTTGGAGAGGTCTTTGACCTTGTCAACTTCGTTCCCATCGAAGGTGACAGCGCTCCGGGTGCGGGCGACGGTGGCGGATTTGCCGGTGGGATCACCCAAAGCCGCGACAATGACGACCTCTTTGGTAAGGTCAACGTCACAACCATTGCGGTCGAAGTGCCCATTGATTGTGTCACGTCTGGCGATGACCCCGTCATTGGAGCCTGGACCACATCCAGCCTTGCACAGGGCGAACTTGAGAACCCGTCTCCGACCTATGAGGATACTTCTCGTGTTGGCGGCGCGTTGGTTCAACAGTCGCGCATCTCGACTCCGCTGGTAAACGAGGTTGTCATCGGGATCCCCGACAAGGACCGTTTCAACGGGTCAGAGCCGATTGATGACGGCAGCTTTGCAACGTACGTTACGAACCCGACCTTCCCACGGCTTGTGGAAATCCTCTTTGGACCTGCACTTGGTGCAACGGACGCACTCGCACCGACAAACCTGCCACGGACGGACCTTGTGGCGACATTCCTGACTGGTCTGCCAGGACTGAACCAGCCGCAGAATGTGGTGGCCTCTGAAATGTTGCGCCTGAACACCGCTGTTCCAGTCACACCGCGCGATCAGCAGCACAGCTTTGGCGTGGTTGGCGAAGACCTTGCAGGTTTTCCAAATGGCCGTCGTCCGGGGGATGATGTCATCGATGTGGTCTTGCGGGTTGCCATGGGCGCGCTTTGCCACCCGGTCCCACTTGGTGCTGAACTTGGCGTGGAAGGAGCTGAAGAAGACACCGAAACCGATTTGATCAACCTGGGCTTCTGCAGCCCCGATCAGGCACCAATCGGCAACGTTGCACTAACTGACGGCGCACCGATTGCCGCCAGTGAGCTGCAAAACCGGTTCCCGTACCTCAACTCACCTGTACCCGGTTCGCCAAACGGCACCGTGGTCAGCAACTGACCGAGCCCCAAGGAGCACGCAATATGCTTATGAATGACATCAAGCTGGTCGCGATGGGCCTGTTGGTTGCAGGGCTTGCCGCCTGTGGCGGCGGAGGGGCTGCAGTGCGAGGGATTGAAAGCCTTGGCAACACCTTCCAGCAGGCCTTTGGCCAGGGTGCCAATGACAGTGCGGTCGACATCTCCAACGCTGATCTGGCGTTGCAGCTGACTTTGGATCCGTTCGAACTCTGACCCTCCAGTGAAAGTTTGAGCAGATATCGCCGCCGGGACAGGCCCCGGCGGCGATTTTCGTTTCAGTCGATGGAGATGATCTGCACTGTGCCCGCTTCTGGATTGCGCAAAATGCGACGGTTCAAGGTACGTCTTGCGGTGCCCACCTGAGCGCGTAAGGCAACATCAAAGGTGTCTGATGTAAAGCCACCAACCGCTGGAGGGGCCAGACCGAAAGCACTCAGGTCTTGCCGCGTCAACTGACCCTGTGACGTGCGCCGGGCAACAAGGGCCTGTGCCGCTGCCGGATTTGCAAATAGCGCCGACATTAGGGGCATGGTCGCTGTGTTCAAATTGATCGGTCCGGATGTTTGAAGCGCCGTCACATGGGGGCGCATCAGGTCGATATCAACCATCGAAAATCCCCTTTGGAAAAGGTCATCGGCATCGCGTAGTGGCCCTTGATTCTGAAGAGATTGGATGATTTGAGCGGAGAGCGCTTCGGGCAAATCAAGAGCTGTCAGCAGCCCCTGAAAGATGCGCTGCTCAAGGAAACTTCCTGCAGTTAGACTGTTCAGGTTGAACCGGCCGCGTGCATCATCGATCTCGACCTCCAAGCTGCCGAAATCAAAGGTCACTTCGGTCTGCGACGCTGTCGCCCAGTCTTCTTGCAGATGATCGACGTCGGGGGCGTCCAGCATGTCGCGACGCAACGCTACGGCGACGGATGCGACACCGCCTCTTGCAAGGGCTTCGGCCTGTGCAATGTCGTGTGACCGGGACAGATCAGATACAGCGCCTTCCTGACCGGCCAGCATGACCTGCACCAACCCGGAGGCTGCGGCCACGACCACCAGCACGTTCAATAGGCTGACACCACTATCCGGTGCGCGCGTCATGGGGCAGTCTCAGGCGGCAGAGCGAAGACGCGCCATAGGTCAAGCTCAGGCATGGAAACTCTCACGACCGGAACGTTCCGGCGATCAACTGCAAGCTCCGCCGCATACGGCAGCGTTGCCTGTATCACATCTGGGCGGTTCGGACGCTTAATAAGGCGCTGCAGGCCCGTCGCGGTTCCGCGCCACACGACGGTACGTTGTTGAAAGTCGAGCGCGATCCCCTCGTCATCCACCGTTTCGAATGCCAAAGCCTGTTGCAGATCAAGGGCCAGCAACTGAAAAGTGCGGTCTTGCTGCACCAATTTGTCCAGCCGATCTGCCACGCCCGCTTCTGTCTGCAACACACTTTCAAGCAATGAGAACCCGGCGACCCCAATTAACGCCGAGACGGCAAGTGCCGCCAGCATTTCGATCAGGGTGACACCTGCCTGTCCTTCCCGACCGATGGTCATGCAACTCGTCGCACACCTGTGCCACTTATCCTCAAGACCGCGAGCGTGCGATCACAGGTGCGATCCGATCGAAACCGCGTCGGCCCCAGGAGTCCGTCGATCGGTTTGCGCATTGAGAGGCGTTTTTGGCCTCCCATCTCTTGGGCCAGTGCAACGGCGTCGACCGCCAGTGCTGCAATGACACCCATCTCTTCATCTAGCTGCGCGCGGTAGCTCGCCGACAACCTGCCAAAGCGGTCGGGATCTGGTCCCACAAAGCATGCCTTTTCGAGACGCTGAAGAGTTTCAGAAGGCAATCCAGCCCACTGCAGCGAACCGATGGTGGTGACGCCTGTCTGCACCGCTGCAATGGCCTGCTCCAATGACTGCTCATTCGACGTAGGCACGTAGAGGATGTCCGGCAGTTTCCCTCCGCCCGAGGTCTGCAATGCCGCTTTCATTGAACTCGGTTGTGTGGCGGCAGCGATTGGCGGCAGAGCCGATAGCCGTGCTTTGCGGGCGCCTTGCTTGATCGCTTCATTTGCCCGTGGGCCCAGAGCACCATGTGTCTCCAGCATGGTGACCTGCCGCGCGCCGCTTTGTCCGGCATACCGCAGCACGGCATCCACCGATTGAGTTGGTGTCACCCCAAAAACCCAGGCCCCTTGCGCTGCGAGCATGGCATCGTTGGACAAAGTCACAACCGGGACATCTCCGGCGGCCTGAACGACCGCGGGCGTCTGATCGCGGAAAAGCGGGCCGACGATGATGTCTGCACCACGTGCAACAACCTGTTGCGCGGCGGTTGTGGCGGACGCTGGCGTGTCCCCCGCATCGACGACATCGGTGCGGCCGCGCTGACCTGACATATCCTCCACCAACCACACGGTCTTGGCCATCTGCTGCCCGAGGGCGGCACGGGGTCCCGACAGGGGAAGAAGCAATGCCACGCGGCTGTCAGGACGTGTTCTGCTCAAACCGCTGTGCGCGGCCCCATTGCTCGTTGAACAGGCAGACAAGGCAGAAAGCGCCAGCAATCCTGTGCCGAAGCTTCTTCGGGATGGGTTTCTGTTCGGTCGCATGGTTATCCTCCATTCCATGAGCAGCGAAAAATGCGGTTCAGCCCACCAGCGAATTGAGATTGACGATGGGCAGGAGGATGGCGAGCACCAGCAGCATCACTACACCACCCATGCCCAGCAAAACCAGCGGCTCCACCAGCCCGACGAGCGTTTTGACCTTCGCCTGCAGGCTGTCTGACTGATCGTCGGCAAAGCGTCCCAGCATGTCGGGCAGCCGTCCGCTTGCCTCGCCGCTGGCGATCATTGTGATCATCATTGGGGGGAACCCATTATCTTGAGCGAGGGCGCTGGAAAGCGCGGCACCATCGCGGACTTCGTGCACGACGTGGCTTAGCCGTTCGCGCGCCACCGTATTGGCAACCGTCATGGTTGCTGACCCCAGCGCATCTGCCAGCGCCACCCCACTTTGGGTCAAGGTGGCGAGCGTGCCTGTGAACTGCACAAGCGTCATCTGTCGGGTCAACCCAAGCTGCCACAACGCGCTGTCAATGACACGACGCGATCCCGGTCTGAGTATTGCGACGTAGAGACCAATCGTGACGGTTCCGAAAACTGCAAGGATCAGCGCCGTATGGTGCGTCAGCAGATCGCTGAGACCAATCATCAGTCGCGTAAGCGCAGGCAAGTCCGCCCCACGGGATGCAAACACACGAACGATATCGGGCAGAACGAAAACCAGAAGCGCCACGACGACGGCCACGGAAACCAACACCAGAATTGCCGGATAAATCAGCGCCAATGTGATGGTCTGCCGATTGCGCTGACGGTTTTCGATGTGTTCGGCCAGACGGTCAAGAACGGCACCCAGTCTGCCGGCTCTTTCACCCGCCTCGACAGACGTCAGATAGTACCGGTCCAAGCCTGTGGTCTGGTTGCGCAATGCCGCACTCAGGCTTGCCCCATCGAGGATTGCCTGACGCAGGTTGCGACAGAATACTGCCAGTCGCGGGCCGCTCTGTTCTGCGATGGCGCCAAGGGCCGCTTCAATCTGGACGCCACTGGTGACCAGTGTCGCCATCTGCCTGGTGAATATGGTGAGTTCGGCAATCGGCAGCCGCCCGTTCCTGGTCTGAAACCACTCCGGCAATGCCAGCGACGTTCTAGGTCTACCTGAAGATATGGCAAGCGGGAGCAATCCGCGGGCGCGCAACGCGCCCCGTGCCGCTGTGGGGTCAGCAGCCTCGATGACGCCTTTTGACAGCGCGCCTTGTGGGTCTGCCGCACGATATCGAAACCGGGTCACCCTGCAGCCCCGCTGGCAGTGTCAAAGACGACACGGGCCACTTCCTGTGGCGTTGTCAGCCCGCAGCGCACCTTCTCAACACCATCCTCCAGCAGCCCTACGCCCTCGGTTTGTGTCATGGCGGCCAGGTCGTTTTCGGGTGCGCCACTTGCAATCGCCTGCTCGAGCGTCGGGGTCACCTCCACGAGATCGTAAAGTGCGATGCGGCCCCTAAAGCCGGTGCCGTCACATGCGCCGCAGCCAGCGCCAACACGCGATACATCCCCTACATTCATCCTGCTGTTGAGCAGTGCGACCTCAGCCGCTGTCAGTCGGTGGGGCCGCGCGCAGTCCGGACAGATGCGACGTACAAGTCTTTGGGCCAGAACCCCTCGCAGCATTGGTGCCAAAAGGAACCGCTCTACCCCAAGGTCGATCAGACGGGCGATGCTCCCGATCGCCGTGTTGGTGTGCAGTGTCGACATCACCAGATGGCCTGTCATTGCGCTTTCAACTGCGATCCGGGCGGTTTCGCCATCCCTGATTTCGCCGACCATGATCACATTGGGGTCTTGCCGCAAAATCGCGCGCAATCCACGCGCGAAAGTCAGATCAGTCGCGGCATTCACTTGCATCTGCGCGATACCGGGCAAGGCATACTCTATGGGATCCTCGATGGTCATGATATTGGTCTGGCGGTCGTTCAGCGCGTCCAGCCCTGCATAGAGCGTGGTCGTCTTGCCTGACCCCGTTGGGCCGGTGACCAACAGCAACCCGTCAGGTCGGTTGAGCAGCCGGGTAAAGGCCGTGCGGGTGGCTAAAGCCATTCCCAGCGTCTCGATCCCGGTGCGCGTCTGGCTACGGTCCAGCAGACGCATGACGACCCGCTCCCCATGCTGTGTCGGAATCGTCGAAATGCGCGCATCAAGATGAAATTCTGCGACCCGCAACGATACCCGGCCGTCCTGTGGCAGTCGTTTTTCCGCTATGTCCAGGCGTCCCATTACCTTGATCCGACTGACCAGTTGCGGGGCCAACGCCCGGTTTGAGGTGAGGGCCTCGCGCAGCATACCGTCCACACGGAACCGGACGACCAACTGGTTCTCTTCGACCTCGACATGAATGTCGGACGCCCGTGCGCGGATTGCCTCCAGCAGAACGGCGTTGATCAGACGGACCACGGGGGCGTCTGCCCGTTGATCCAGCAGGTCATCCACGGCAGCGGCAGTGTCTGCAAGCGCCGTCAGGCTGGCAGATGCCGATCCGCCATTCGCCTCCTCTGCCGCCCCGGCAGCGGCGCTCGCGCTATCACGGTATTCCTCTTCCAGGGTCTGCCCGAAGATCTCCGGCGATACGCTTTTGAACTTCAAATTCCGCCCAGCGACCCTTTGCGCTTCTGCCATCGCTGATAGGGAGGTCCTTTGTGTGATCAGGCAGTCCGCCGCGCTGTCCGTGAGAATGATTTCATTCCTGCGTGCAAAGGCGTAAGGCAGGCGCTGCATTACTTCGCCTCCAGTAGAAATCGGGCAGATACGGTGCCTGGCTCTGTACGACGACCAATCTCGGCGGACAGGACTTGCACTTCTGCGGTCTCAGTCAGTTGCACGATCCATCCCACCAATGCAGCAAACGCAACATCGTCAAGCGACACTGACAGCGCAGCGGCGCCTTGTGGATCAAGACGACGAATGTCCAAACCCGCGCGGCGCGCGGTATCGGTGACGCGTTGGCGCAAGGGCTGCAGCTCGGTCGGTTCACTGTCTATTTGCTGTGTCGGCAGCCCAGCCAAGACCGCCGACACCACCTCAAACTTTGTCAGCTGGGCAAAGCTGTCCTGCCTGCTTGTCAGACTTGGCAGAATGACCATTTGCGCAAGACCGCCAATTGCGACCAAGGTTGCGGCACCAAGCAACAGAACTCTCTCCCTAGGGGTCAAGCTTCGCATCATCCAGCCTCCGATATGATGATTTCCATCTCGGCCCCGGCCCCGGTGCGCGTCGCGGCACCGCTCGTCACGCTCAGGCCATCTGCCAGCAACCGCGTTTCAGCACTCTGGAGGGCATCAAGATCATCCGCGTTGACAAGAACCGACAGTGCGCGTGTCGCACGATCAAATCGAAGCTCCCTGAATTCCAGCCCGAACTGATCTGGGAGCGATGATGCGACACCAGCCAGCAAGGACAGGAATGGATCAGCGCCCTGTTCTGCTTCATTGGAACCGCTCAAGGCTGCCAAGAGAACGTCTGCCGACTGTTCAATGTTCAAGGTGCTCGCCCCCTTTTGCGACAGTTGGGCCTGAAGCGCAGCGTTGCGGTCGCGAGCGATTTTTTCCAGCGCAGCCGCATCGAGGTGGAGCAGACCAATCTGCACGAGAGCAGTCAGGGCCCCTGCAACCAAGGTGAAGCGACCAAGCGCACGCCATTCCCCGCCCGCTCGGCGCTGGCCTTTGGGGCGCAGGTCGATTTGAAAAATGTCTGGATCAAGTATGGGTGTATCTGCGATCTGCCGTGCAATCGTCACGCCGGCAGGAGGGGACCCATGCCAGAGGTGCAGTTCCGGGCGGCCTTTCCGCCGCCACAGGTTTGGCAGTGTATCCGGAATCAGCGACAAACCGGTGCCATCCGAAAACCGCAGATATACAAGCTCTTCCCCGCACCACAGCGACCAGGCATCGGGATCGAAAGGTGGAGGGACGGCAAGATAGTCTGGCACAACAGGGCCATCGAGATCGCTATTTTCCAGAGTTGTTGTCAGCAAGTTTTGATCCGCAACAGCGCACAAATAGTGCCCTTCGAACACCTCCGGGCCCAAAGCGAGCTGACAGTCCTCCAGCGGCGCAGCAATGCTTTCTTCAACTGCGAATGCCATCGCTGCCTTGCGCTGACGGGCCGACTTGAGCGGCAAAGGAACACAAAGCAATCGCACCGCGGCTCCCGGCAGGATCTGGGGGGGTGACATGCCGGAAGCCGCGGCCAGACGCGTCAGATGCCTCGCAAGGATTGGATCAGGTGCCCCTAACCCGGGGGTGTGGGATAGTGCAACGAGCGCCGTGGATCGGGCCGGTACATACGATCCATCATCCATGCTAACATATTGATTTAGCATATTTATTTTCCTTTACGAGGCGAAGAATCGCGCCTATGTACTCTGAGATACGTCAGCTAGAAGGAAAAAGTTTCATGATCCAAGCAGAGGAATTGAACCACCGCGCACATGCCGGGAGGCACCACGAGAGTGGCGTCACTTTGATCGAGATGATGGTCGTATTGGTGATGATTTCGATCGTTGCCGCCCTGATCGTGCCCAATGTCATCGGACGTCCGGACGAAGCCCGCGCGACAGTTGCCGGTACTGACATGCGCTCCATCGCGAATGCGCTGCAGATCTACCGCCTCGATAACGGCAGTTATCCGACAACGTCACAAGGGTTGTCCGCACTTGCCGAGCGTCCCGTCAGCCCGCCACTTCCGCGCAGTTGGCCCGAAGGAGGATATCTTGCAGAGGTACCGATGGACCCATGGGGTACGCCCTATGTTTACACTGCGACAGGCAATCAGTTTGGCCTGATGTCGTTAGGGGCGGATGCGGCACCCGGTGGGGAAGGCGCGAATGCCGACATCCCGCTGCGAGACCGGATTGCGCAGACGGGCGCATGACCAACCCTCCGGCCCCGCCTCGGACACCGACCGCCGGTGTCACGCTGGTTGAGATGTTGGTTGTGCTTGCGCTTATCGCGGTGGTGTCAGGCGCTGTGGTGATGGCCCCGCCTGCGCGACAGGCAGGCCTGTCGCCACAGATCAGTGCTGCGTCACTTGCGTCGGACATCAACCATGCGATGGATGTCACACTGGCCAGCAGACAGGGATTTGCCATCGCTGTCGAAGACGATGAAGTCCGCTTTTTGCAACAATCAGCAGACAGCACGTGGCAGCCTCATACAGATCCCTTTTTGAAAGAGATGAAACTTTTTTCGACGGCCGTTCGTCTCTTTGACCAAGAAAGCACCGCCAACGTGGTTTTTGCAGTGTCGCCTGCTTTGGTGCCGGAACAAAGCCACCCTCTGCGGTTGCTTTTCGGGGACGAAGAAACAGGCAGCGTATTGACCTACGACGGCGCCTCTGTGCGGGTCGACTAAGGGGAGGGAGAACAGAGTGCAACGAGACTGCCAGAGTGGCTTTACCTTGATAGAGGCCCTTGTTGCGTTGAGCGTTCTCGCTGTCTCCGCGTCTTTCCTACTATCCGCTACCGAAAACCATGCGCGCAACACAATTGCTCTTTCTGACCGCGTGGTGGCGCATTGGGTGGCACAGAACCGACTTGTGGAGCTTGAGGCCGGGATACCCGATCTCTCAGATGCCGTTGCCTTTGCAGGCGCAAGATGGCGTGTCACCACAACTCTGTCTGAGACATCTGATGCCGACCTTGTGCGGGCTGACATTACTGTAACGCCACAGAGTAATCCCGACAGCGGACTCGCACATCTGACGGGATTTCTGGACACGGCGGCCCGCCGGTGATGCAGCTTCGTCCTTTCATGCTTTTGCGCTTCAGCGTGGTGGCAGCCTCTGGCCTCTCAATAGTCGCGGCGGCCCTGCCCGTTGCACGGCACATGGCAGGCGTTGTTGTTCTTGAAACACCCGAGCGCCCGATGTTGTCCCCGCGAGTTCAGCCGGAACCGGTCGATGTGGCGTCAATCCTTGAGTTTGCACCCTTCGGTCGCACCGCCTTGCCAGGGACTGGCCCGGATGAACTGAACGAAGCACTTCCTGAAATTAAGCTGAAAGGCGTTTTTGCGTCGTCTCCCGGTACTTCCGTCGCGATGCTTGAGGTTGCAGGTGAGACAGCACTCTACCGTCTTGAACAGAAGGTGGCGGGTGATTTCAGGCTCACGCTGATCCGCTCGGACCATGTTCAACTGACAGATCTTGAGACGACAATCACATTGCGTTTCGACGAAACGCAAATCGCAAACAGCGGGGTAGCGCAGGATGATTCCGCGAAAACAGACGGCCCAAATCTGTTCGAGCGCATCAGCAGCGGCCTTGTCGTTCCGGCTCGATACAAAAAACCAGCACCTCCCGAGACCACCGCAGAATACATCGACTATTGGCGTGGGCGCATTCGGAAGAACCCGCAGGCCGTGCTGGATGAAATCGGTCTGAAATCCACGAAAGATGGCTACGTCATTGCACCCCGACATGACATCGGGGTCCGCCTTGCCGGGCTGAAATCCGGCGATCTTGTCCGCTCGGTCAATGGGCAATCCGTTGGCAACCCTGCAGACGATCGGCGTTTCTTCGACCGTGTTGCAACAAGTGGCCAGGCGCGGCTTGAAATTGAACGGGGGGGCAAACTTTTTACCCTCTCCTTTCCTCTGAGGTGATCCATGACCAATTTGCGTGCCATCATCCTGTTTTGCCTTTTGGGCCTGACCCCTGCGTTTGCACAGGACGCACAAGACACGTTCACGATCAATCTGCGCCAAACAGACGTGACCGTCCTGACAGAGCAGATTTCAGAGATCACGGGTCGTACCTTGATTGTTCATCCTGAGTTGCGCGGAGACATCACAGTGGTGTCATCCGAACCCATGGACAGAGCAGGTGCTTGGGAATTGTTCCAGTCGATCTTGCGGGTCCGTGGCTTTCACGCAGTGCAAAGCGGTGCTGTCTGGCAGATTATTCCGCTCGATGCGGCACGTGCCGCCGCGCAGGTCGGGTCTGATGCCGAAAGCGCGGGCAGTCAGGACTTTGTCACAAGGACAATCCAACTTGATAATCTGCCTGCCGCAGAGGCTGTCCGCGTGTTGCGGCCCTTGATTGCGGCGTCCGGCGCCATCGAAGCGTTGGAAAATCCAAATGCCGTGGTCATCACAGATACCGCTGAAAGCGCGCGGAAACTGATCGAGGTGGCCACGGGATTGGACCAGAACGAAGTGCGTGCATCACGTGTGCTCCAGTTTCGGCACACACAGGCAAGCATAGCCGGTGCCGCAATTGTCGAGGTTCTTGGGGTCAACCCGAACGGCGCACGCTTGTCTGTTGATCCGGGTTCTAACACCTTGCTGGTACGCGGCACAGCGGACCAGCTTGATGAAGTTGAGATGCTGGCGCAATCCATGGATGTGCCCCCGGTGCGTAACCCGCAGGTGGCATTGAATACACGTGTTTTTCCCCTTCGCTTTGGCGAAGCTGAGCAGGTGGTGACAATCCTGAACGCGACCCTGAGTGGAAACGGAACGTCCGTGACGAACGCCGTTGCCGCCGAATTGCAACAAGATGGATTGAACGCAGCCGCACCCATTTCGGATTCCACAGAGATCAAGGTTGCTGCAGACGTTGCGCAAAACGCAATCGTTGCACGCGGGACCGAGGCACAACTCAACGAAGTGGCCGCGCTGCTGCAACAGATCGACCGCAGACGCGCTCAGGTGCTGATCGAAGCGGCGATTGTGGAAGTCTCGGGCGAGACCGCGCGGCGGATCAGCACCCAGCTGGGCTTCGGTGATCTTGCCCCGCCTTCAGGCCTCGCGGCCACGTCCTTCAGCAATGGTGGAGCGGGCCTTGGCTCCCTCCTCGCTGCGTTGGGTGTGCCAAACGCAGCTCTTGCCAGTGGAGGTGGCAGCTTGACGCTGGGGGGTGGTGACTTTGGGCTTCTCCTACAGGCGCTCAGCCAGAACACCAGCGCCAATCTGTTGTCCACGCCTTCATTGATGACACTGGACAATCAGCCTGCCTCGATCGTGGTCGGCCAGAATGTGCCTTTCCGCACCGGCTCATTCGCGACAGATGGAAACACCGTCCAGCCCTTCACAACCATCGAACGCCGCGATGTTGGACTAACAATGAACGTGCTGCCTCGCATCAATGACGGCGATACTGTCAGGCTCGATATCAGCCAAGAGGTTTCGTCTCTTGTGAATGCCAACGTCGAAGGTGCTGCGGACCTTATTACCAACAGGCGTTCCATCCAGACGAGCATCCTTGCGCAAAGTGGATCAACCATCGTGCTGGGCGGGCTGATCACCCGCGATGATCTGAAAAGCCTGCAAAAGGTTCCGGGGCTTGGCGATGTTCCTGTTCTGGGAGAGCTCTTCAAGTCACGGGGCCGCAACAGCACCCAACGCACGCTTTTTGTTTTTCTCAAGCCGACGGTCATGCGGTCCGGTCAAAGCCTGAAAACCACGTACGAGGCCAGACTAAAGGCCATCGATGGCGCGCGCAGTAACCTTGCCGAGACGTCGCGGGGCCAAGCGCTGACCCGAAAGCCCGTCAGGCTTGAAATTGGAGGGATCTATTGATGCAGAACCTGGGAGGCGCAGGAAGGGCCATGCAAACAGATGTCCAGACAGACCTCGATGCGTTGCTTGCGCGGGTCGCGCTGCAAGACCGGCAGGCCTTTGACAGGCTCTACGCGCTGTGCTCCGGCAAGCTCTTTGCCGTCACCATGCGCATCATGAAAGATCGGGCTGAGGCCGAAGATGTCTTGCAAGAGGCTTTCATCCGCATCTGGCAAAAGTCGCACAGCTTTCGTCCCGGTCAGGCAAAAGCCATATCCTGGCTCGTCACCATCGCCCGCAATCTGGCTATCGACAGGTTGCGCGCAAGGCAGATGCCTGTCGCACCGATGGAAATGGCGCAGGATATCGCAGACGAAAAGCCCACCCCCGAAACCGAAGCCAGCAACAACGAAACCCGAACGCAGTTGGAAGCCTGTCTTGCAGAGCTTGAAAAGAACCGCGCAGAGGCTGTGAAGTCGGCCTATCTGGAAGGGTATTCCTATCAGGAACTCGCGGACAGGTACGACACTCCGCTGAATACGATCCGCACCTGGTTGCGCCGGAGCCTTTTACGCCTGCGCAACTGTCTGGAGCAGTCCTCGCAATGACAGATCCTCGACTTCCTTCTGATGAAGATGACGCGCTCGCTGCGGAATATGTGATTGGCCTGCTGGGTGCCGCTGCACGTGAGGATGCCAAGAAGCGCCTGCGTGCGGATGCGGGTTTTGCCGCAAGGGTGTCGATTTGGGAGGTCTACTTGGAAGACTTGAACGAAGACTATGGCACTCAGACCCCACCCGCACGGATCAAGGCGAAGATCGACCGTCAGTTGTTTGGAAAGCGCAATCAACGCTGGCGCGGATGGGTCCCGATAGGGTTGGCGACAGCAGTGTTTCTGATCGCGATTATCCTGATACCGACCATCATGCCGATAGGCGTCGACTTGCAGGCACAATTGGAAAGTGAAGACTCATCCTATGCGTTTTCCATCTCAGTGGATCTGGACAGCAAGCATATCGATATGGCTGTCACGAAAGGTGCAGTCCTCGACAATTCCACTTTCGAGCTTTGGTTCATACCCGACGGCGGATCGGCTTTGTCGCTTGGCACCTTTGCATCGGGTGAGCGGTTAAACATTCCCCCGGAGGTTGGTCTGACCGCCGACGCGACACTGGCGGTCAGCATCGAACCATCAGGTGGCTCCCCTACCGGAGCCCCGACCGGTCCGGTTGTCGCTATCGGAGCGCTGAAAGATGTTTAGGTATTTGTTTCTGCTGGCAGCTACCCAGTCCTTTGCAGGAACAGCATTTGCCCATGAATTCTGGATTGAACCCAAGGGGTTGTTAATACCAGAGGGGGGTAAGATGGAGGCTGTTCTGATGATCGGGGAGCACCCCGTAGGACAGGAATACGCGTTCCAACCTCAGGCCTATGCGCAGGCGATCTGGGCGGGCCCCAACGGTCAGATTGAATTGAGCCGACTGCCGCTTTCGGCACCGGAACCTTCGTTCGATGCCGTAGTACCAGGATTGCACAGCCTGTCGGTTGCGACCTACCCTCAAAAACTGACGTATGCTTCGCTGGATGAGCTGAGAAAGTTCTTGGCCGAAAGCGGGCAGAAAGGCTTGATTTCGTCAGGCGTGTATAAGGTCCCTGCAGATGGGAATATCCGTGAGACGTATCGCCGGTACTCCAAGACACTCGTTCATTTTGCAAAACGGGTCGGCAAGGACAGAAGGGTTGGTCTGCAAAGGGAATGGGTTTGGGAAGACGATGTGTTCCGGCTTTATAATGGAGGTCGCCCTCATCCGGGCCAGAAGACCACAGTATCCTGCAGCGTTGGCCCTTTCCCTGTAACGGCGACGAGGATCGTTCTGCATACGGACAAGAGTGGTGCAATCACCCCGATCTTGCCGCCCAAGGGGCGATGCCTGATCAACACGATTATTGTCGACTACGACAGTCAGGCAGACCAATGGCGCAGCGATTGGGTATCACTTTATTTTCGTTCACCCAAAGAGTGTGCATCCAATCGTTTGTGACTCGCCCCTTTTTTTGGCTACCGTTTATGAACAGCAGGAAAAGTAAAACTGTCCACTCTGGTGCCGCGAGCAAGCCGCGGGCCAGTTGTTCATTTCGTAACGACGTGAAACCACGCTTCATGAACGGACGGTTCATCTCTCGTGCGGCAGCATCGAATTTCTCGGTCGATCAAAAGCTTCTTCGCTGCGACCGGACGCGCAAAAAGGCTCTAGGCCTGACTTAAGCTCACATTCGGCTTTGACCGCGAAGTTGCCCTAACGCAGAAGGCCAGGACAAAGCCCACTTTCGCTGCAGTTGTTCCTTAGCCGGAAAATCTCTGCTATCTGGCATATCCCTTTTCAGGTGGATGCTCGTAAGTTGACAACTTGCTTAGGACGGTCTCGACATCAGAAGCGCAGAGGAGCATCTCACGGTGCAGCGCCGATAGGAATCCGCGTGCCATCATCTGATCTACCATCGTAAGAAGAGGATCGAAGAACCCAGCGACGTTGAGGAGCGCAATCGGCTTTCTGTGATAGCCGATCTGGCCCCATGTCCATTGCTCAAAGAATTCCTCCATCGTGCCAGTTCCGCCCGGAAGCACGATAAAGGCGTCCGCCATCGCGGCCATCTTCGCTTTCCGTTCGTGCATGTTGGCAACGATGATCAACTTGGTCAGGTGCCGATGCGCGATCTCTTTTTCGACAAGTGCATTCGGCATGACGCCAGTTACCTGTCCACCGTGACGAAGGCAGCCATCGGCGACGGCACCCATAAGCCCGACCCGGCCGCCACCGTAAACAAGGGAAAGTTGTCTATGTCCAAGGTGTGCACCAAGCAAGCCAGCCTTTGCCGCGAAGACATCCTCAACACCCGAAGCAGACCCGCAAAACACGCCGACCGCCTTGATCTGACAGCCCATCAGATCAAGCCCGCCAATTTTGCAAAGGGATCTCGGGTGGAGTCCTTGTGCCATTCATATTCGGTGCCCAAGGCGACCCTGTCTGCGACGGCCATTCCAAAAAGGTCGGCGATGACGGCGAGGGACATATCCATTCCGGCTGATACACCTGAGGATGTGAAGAACTTGCCATCTTCGACCCATCGCGCCTCTCGCACCCAATCCACATGCGGGGCCAAGTGCACGGTGCTTGTGAAATCGAGTTTGTTCGTCGTTGCTTTGCGGCCATCAAGAACCCCGGTCATGCCGAGCAACACAGTTCCTGTACAAACGGCCATGACACGTTCGGCGGTTGCGGACACTTCCCTGATCCACTGCAGGAGCGTTGCATCCTTGGCGGCCTCCAAAGCCGTATCGCCGCCAGGGATAAACAGCAGATCATAGTCGTTCTTTTGGTCTATCGTCTTGTCAACGACGATGCGCTGACCGTGCACGCTTGGCACGGGATCGAGCCCCTGCGCGACCGTGATGATCTCGATCTCGTGTGGCGGGCTTCCCAGCATTTCTATTGGACCGAAGTAGTCCAGCGTTTCAAAGCCCGGAAAGACGAGCGCGGCCATTGTTCTCATTCTAAGGTCTCCTTGTTTTCAAAGGTAGATACCGCGAACGCTCTGTGGCATGAATGACAACATGCCCCCTTTTTGCGCCAATCCGCCACAGAGATCGTCTGACCGAAAAACGGTGATTTTCGTCGTCTATCCTGGGATCGTCTTGCTCGATCTTGTCGGACCTCTACAGGTATTCACGCACGCTTACCGAGACGGGGAAGATACCCCTGCCTACCGAACCCATGTTGCCTCACTAGATGGCGGCCCGATCACGACGAACACAATTGTCCAAATTGACAGCGTGTCGCTGTCCGAGGTTCTGGACGAGTTCGGCGACGATGATCCGGACACCCTTGTGATAGTTGGCGGCAATGGTGCCGAGGTAGCAGCACATGATGACGGCCTCGTGCAGGCAATCGCAACACTCTCAACACGAGCGAGGCGCACCTGTTCGGTCTGTTGCGGCGCGTTCGTTTTGGCAGCTGCGGGTTTGCTTGATGCTCGGCGTGCGGTGACCCATTGGGAAGACTGTGACCTTCTCGCGGCCCGCTACCCAAAAGTGAAGGTTGAGGTTGATCCCATCTACATCAAGGAGGGGTCGATCTGGACCTCCGCAGGGATTACGGCAGGGATCGATATGGCCCTTGCCATCGTTCAGGAAGACCTTGGAAAGGGCCCGGCGTTGCGGCTGGCCAGATCCCTCGTGACGCCAATGATCCGGTCTGCTGGCCAATCACAATTCAGCGCTGACCTGGCCCGACAAACACAGGATGCCAAGGGGGAGTTCGCGGCCTTGCACGAGTGGTTGCGCGGAAACTTGGCACGTGTGACCAGCGTTTCGGACATGGCGGATCGCTGTGGAATGAGCGGGCGAAGCTTTTCGCGCCGATACACGGCAAGTGTTGGCCTGCCCCCAGCAAAGTCGCTGGAACGCATGCGGGTAGATGCTGCTCGGAATCTACTCACTGAAAGCGACCGCAGCATGAAGGCTGTCGCATTGGCCTGCGGTTTTCGTGATCAAGAGAGAATGCGTAGAGCGTTCCATCGTCACCTGCAAACCTCGCCATCCAGTTATCAGGCTTTGTTTGGCGAAAGCTGACATTGACGTTCTACCCGCCATCGGAAGCCTTGAATGGTACCGCGCTGCACGCCCACCGCGAATTGGACCTGCTCAAGGCCATACGCCACGCAGAGAAAGCCGCATGGCCTAGTGTCTGGTCTCATTGAGTTTCAAAGCCAGTAGATCACTATGGCAGCAAGTG